>JAYTRS010000166.1:0-5908 GCA_043746065.1 Bacteroidota bacterium
GACAGGCTACTTTTTAAAGAAAAAATAAATAGCGCCTAATAAAAATATAAAACCTATAAAATGATTCCATTTTAAGGTTTCTGTTTTAAAAAATAAAAGAGTAAATATTACAAATATTGATATGGAAATAACCTCCTGTATAAGTTTTAATTGCCACATGTTAAAAGGTCCGCCATCGGTGGCACTGCCTATTTTGTTGGCAGGAACCATTAAAGCATATTCTAACAAGGCTATGCCCCAACTAATTAAAATAGTGGTAAGTAAACCTGCATTTTTTAAAATAGCAATGTCTTTAAAGCGTAAATGCCCATACCATGCAATGGTCATAAATGTATTAGATGCCATTAATAATAATATGGTAGAAATGGCGCGAGACATTTTTTAATTAATGCTGGTGCCCATGTGCGCCATGAATATGGCCGTGGTCTAACTCCTCGGCAGTAGCCGCTCTAACATCTAATACTTCGCCTACAAAATGTAAATCAAACCCAGCAAGTGGATGATTAAAATCCATAGTAACAATGGTATCATCAATACTCAACACTTTACCTACTAATTGGTTACCTTCAGCATCATTCATCTCAATATCTTCGCCTATTTTAATGCGTTTGCTATCAAATTCGCCATCCACAACAAAGGCTTGCTTATCTATTTTTGCAACGTATTCGTTATCATAAATACCGTAAGCTTTTTCAGCTTCTATTTTAAAATCAAACTTATCGCCTTTTTGCTTGTTAGCTAAATTGCTTTCAAAATCGGGCAATACGCCACCAAAGCCATATAAAAAGGCAAAGGGGTGCTCAGGGCTTGTTTGCTCTACTAACTCTTCAGGAGCATTATTTTTACTTGCCGATAAATAATAATTTACCGTTACGGCTGTATCTTCTGCAATTTTCATTTTTATTTTTTTACGAAAGTATTTATTTTAATTTAATTTTTTAAATTTTTTTCTAATAGAAATATTAATTTTTCTTTACTAAGGTTAGCATTTATTTCGCCAGCTAATGTAAGCGATACGGCACCGGTTTGTTCGCTTACGCTAATGGCAATGGCATCGGTATTTTCGGTAATGCCTACTGCTGCCCTGTGGCGCATGCCATAATTGGCTGGAAAATTTTCTTTTTCGGTAACGGGTAATATGCATCGTGCTGCCACCAAGCGGTTATCTTCTATAATTACAGCGCCATCGTGTAAGGGCGAATTTTTATAAAAAATATTTTCTATCATTTGGCTGGTTAAAGCGCTATCAATAATATTACCTGTGTTTATGTAAAACTTTAAATCGCTTTTGCGCGATACGATAATTAAAGCGCCCGTTTTTGAAGCGCTCATATTAAAACAAGCTGCTGCAACAGTATCAATGTCTAAATAAATTTGATGAGGCTGTGTGTTATTAAATTTTAGTTTTAAAAGCGACTTAATATTTTGGTTTCTTAAAAATTCGTTAGAGCCTATGTATAGTAAAAATTTGCGTATCTCCTGCTGAAAAACAATCATTATGGCTATTACACCCACATTTACAAACTTACCAATGATGCTACTTAATAGTTTTAAATCAAACGCTTTAATAAGCATATACGTAACATAAATAAGCGCTAAGCCAATAAAAATGGTTATTGCAGGCGTACCCTTTACTAAGTTATAGGCCAAATACAAGAGTATGGCTACTAAAATAATATCAACCACATCGGTTATACCAAAACTTATAAAATATAAAAAGAGTGAGTGCATTTATTTTAGTGCAATTTGGTTATTTTTTTTAAAATATAAACATTTGTTTAATAATTAAACATACCAAAAGGATAAAAAATAAGCGTAAAAAACAAACTAAAATTATTACATTTGTTACTCACAATTACTACTATGATTAAAGACTGGACTAAACAAGAAATTTTAAACGTATATAATACTCCGCTTTTAGAGTTAATTTCAAAAGCTGCTGAAGTACATAAACAGCACCATACTATTGGCGAAGTTCAAATCAGTTCTTTGTTATCTATTAAAACAGGTGGATGTCCTGAAGATTGTGCCTATTGCCCGCAAGCTGCACGTTACCATACAGAGGTTAAAGTTCATAAATTAATGGATGTAAAAGAAGTGAGTGACTGTGCCGATAATGCCAAAGCTGGTGGTGCAAGCCGTATGTGCTTAGGCGCTGCTTGGCGCGAAGTGCGTGATAATAAAGATTTTGATAAAGTGCTAGACATGGTAAAAACCATTAACAGCAAAGGCTTAGAGGTTTGTGCTACTTTAGGAATGGTAACCGAAGAGCAAGCAAAAAAATTAGCCAGTGCTGGTTTGTATGCCTACAACCACAATATCGATACCTCTGAAGAAAATTACAATAATATTATTTCTACACGCAAATTTGATGATAGATTAAACACCATCAACAACGTACGAAAAGCAGGCTTAACGGTTTGTAGTGGCGGTATTATTGGCATGGGCGAAAGTGCCGAAGATAGAATAGGAATGTTATATACCTTAAGTTTATTACGTCCTCAACCGGAGAGTGTGCCGATTAATGCTTTAGTGGCCATGGAAGGAACACCTCTAGAAAATCAACCTCCTGTGCCTATTTGGGATATGGTGCGTATGATTGCCACTGCAAGAATTGTATTGCCAAAAACAGCGGTGCGTTTGAGCGCAGGCCGATTAAGTATGAGCATGGAAGGACAGGCCTTGTGCTTTATGGCTGGTGCCAACTCCATATTTGCTGGCGAAAAATTATTAACCACACCAAATCCTAAATTTAACGAGGATATGGAGATGTTTAAAATTTTAGGATTAACCCCTAAAAAATCGTTTGCCGATAAGTTGGAAGAGATTTCAAATTAATGCCAACAAAAAATTATCCCGATTATTTAGTTAAATCTCTTCAAAACCGAAAAGAGAAAGGTTTATTACGCCAACTAAAAACTAATTTCCCTACCATAGATTTTTGTAGTAACGATTATTTGGGCTTTTCTAAATTAGGATTATTGGGCACAAATCATCAAGCATCAATCATCAATCACCAGTTTAAAGCTGGCTCTACAGGCTCTCGTTTAATTTCAGGAAATTCAAATTTTATTGAAGAAACAGAAAAAAAAATTGCCCAATTTCATTCAGCCGAAAGCGCTTTAATTTTTAACTCCGGTTACGATGCTAATTTGGGATTATTTTCAAGTGTGTCTCAAAAAAACGATTTAATTTTATTTGACGAGTTAATTCATGCAAGTATTTATGATGGAATACGTTTGGGTTATGCAAAACATTATAAATTTAAACACAATGATGTTGCATCATTAAAAGAATTAATTCAACGCCATAAAAATAATTTTGAAAACATTTATATTGCCGTAGAAAGCATTTACTCTATGGATGGCGATGCAGCACCATTATTAGAAATAGTTGAGTTAGTGAAAAGTAACAAAACTACTTTTTTAATAGTTGACGAAGCCCACGCTATGGGCGTTTTTGGCACTAACGGTTCGGGGCTTTGCAATCAATTAAATATTGAACAATATTGTTTTGCAAGGGTTTATACTTATGGCAAAGCAATGGGTTGCCATGGTGCAGCTATTGTTGGTTCTGATACTTTAAGAAATTATTTAATTAATTTTGCACGCTCGTTTATATATACTACTGCTCTTCCACAGCACAGTATTTACAATATAAATAACGCTTATAACTTATTAAAAAATACAGAACAACTTAACAAGCTGCAAACCGTTATAGCTTATTTTTTATCAAAAACAAATCACTTAAAAAATTTAATTAAAAGTAATAGTGCCATTCAATGTTTAGTATTAGGAAATACTAAAAAAGTAGATGAGTTAGAAAACACTTTAGCTCAAAATAATATTTATACAAAGGCTATTAAAAGCCCCACAGTAAAAGCAGGTACAGAACGCTTACGTATTTGTTTACACGCCTTTAATACGGTTGAAGAAATAGATTTATTAATTAAAACCCTTTCAAGCTGAGCGGAGTCGAAACAGATAATGAAACGCTGATGACGCTGATGGGTATGATTAAATATGGTTTTTAAAATTTTGATATGATTAAAAAAATCTGCGGCATTTGCGAGAAACAAATAAAAATAAATAATTTTATGATTTAAAAAAATATGACAAATTATTTTATAACAGGTATTGGTACTAATGTTGGAAAAACTCTAGCATCAGCAATTTTAACCGAAGCATTACAAGCCGATTATTGGAAACCCATTCAGTGTGGGGAATTAGATGCAACAGATAAAAATAATGTTAAAAATTTAATTTCAAATACTAAAACCGTTTTTCATAATGAGGTTTATTTGTTTAAAGAGCCAGCATCTCCGCATCTATCGTCTGCTTTAGAAAACACTAAAATAATCACAGAAAAAATTGCTCTTCCAATCACTCAAAACAGTTTAATAATAGAAGGTGCAGGCGGCATTTTAGTTCCCTTAAACGAAAACGATTTTGTAATTGATATTGCCAAAAATTTAGGTGCAGAAATTGTTTTAGTATGCCAAAATTATTTAGGTTGTATCAATCACTCCTTACTTAGCATAGATTATTTAATAAAAAATGGATTTGAAATAAAAGGATTAATTTTAAATGGTAATTTTGATAAGGCTGTTAAATCAGCCATTATTAATTATGTCGAACTACCCATTATTGCCGAAATACCCCACTTACACCAAATAACAAAAGAAACTGTTTTACAGCACGCACAAAAAATAAATTTAAATTTGTTTAATTAAAATTATGTCAGCCTGAGCGAAGTCGAAGGCTGATTCAAAGAAATGACAATCCAACAAAAAGATAAAAACTACGTTTGGCACCCATTTACACATCAGTTAAATGCCAAACCAAACATTAACATTGTTAGGGGCGAAGGCATTTATTTAATTGACGAGGCGGGCAATAAATACATGGATGCCATAAGCAGTTGGTGGGTTAATTTACATGGGCATTGCAATCCTTATATTTCGCAAAAAATAACTGAACAATTATTTACCTTAGAACATTCTATTTTTTCAGATTTTACTCATCAGCCTGCTGTAACTCTAGCTGAGAGATTGTTGCAACATCTCCCAAAAAATCAATCTAAATTATTTTATTCTGATAATGGTAGCACCGCGGTGGAAGTTGCTTTAAAAATGACGCTTCAATATTGGCATAATAAAGGCGAACAAAAAACTACATTTATTGCTTTCGAAAATGCCTACCACGGCGATACCTTTGGCAGCATGAGCGTAGGCGCACGAAATGTATTTAATAATGCATTCGAGAATTTATTATTTAATGTAGCGCATATTCCATTACCAACCAATGAAAACATTGAACAACTAAAAGAAACTCTGCAATTTTGGTTTAATAATCACAACATTGCTGGTTTTATTTTTGAGCCTATAATACAGGGTGCTGGAGGGATGCAAATGTATAGTGCCGAACTGTTAGACGAATTAATTTTACTTGCTAAGTCGCAAAACGTTATAACTATTGCCGACGAAGTAATGACAGGTTTTGGCAGAACGGGCGAATTTTTTGCCTCAAATTATTTAAAAAATAAACCAGATATTATTTGTTTGAGTAAGGGTTTAACAGGAGGATACATGCCTTTGGGTCTAACAAGTTGTGCGCAAATTATTTACGATGCTTATTTAACCGAAGATAAAACAAAAACCTTTTTTCACGGGCACAGTTATACAGCCAATGCTACCGCTTGTTCTGCAGCTTTAGCGAGTTTGGATTTATTAGAGAAAGAAGAAACCCAACAACAAATTAAATTAATAAATCAACAACATTTATTCTTTCAAAATAAAATAAAAACGCATCCAAAATTAAATGATGTACGAGTTTTAGGAACCATTATTGCCTTTGAATTAAAAACCGAAGAGCATACCCATTATTTAAACACAGCATCGCAAGGAATT
>JAYTRS010000167.1:0-5907 GCA_043746065.1 Bacteroidota bacterium
TGCAACGATACAGTTTCATACATTCAAAATGTAACAATTTGTACTGCCCTTAATGAACCAAAATTAAATGTTGATACTGCCACAATGATTTATCCGAACCCAAACAACGGAGAATTTTATATTAATTGTTTTAATAATAATATTGGCAAAGATGTTATAGTATATAACATTTTAAGTGAGGTAGTAAAGCAATTACAAATTGTAAATAATAACCAAAAAATTGATCTTAAAGATTGTAAAAATGGCATTTATATTGTTAAAATTATTGATAATGGCACCGTTATTTTATGCACTAAAATTATAAAAAATTAAATTTCATTATTCAGAATCCATTTTTGATTAAATGACAAAGCCCTGCACCTTCCTCACTAAACTTATAGTAAATCTTTGAAATTTTAAAGATTTACTGTAAAAAAGGCATTTTTGGAGCATTTTTTGGAGTGGGTTCTTTTTTACTATACACAAGTTTATAGGAGGCATTCGCCCCTCTCCTTTTGGGCAGTCAATAACAGTTATAATAGATGTTAAAACAGGTAAACCATATTTTGGTAAAAGCGGTGTATTAAAAGGTAAAATCATAAACGAAGAACTCAAGAAAATGCTTTCTAAAGAAACACTTGAGAAGTGGAATACTGCAAATATGCTGTATGTGATTCACTGAATGAAGCATTGAAGATAAACTATTATAAATACACAATCGATTTACAAATAGTTTTTGATCATAATATTAAAACGTCAATTGACGTTTTAACTGTTAAAAAAATCTTTTTAACCTTACAATATTCATCATATCTTTGTACAATTTACTTCGACATTCTAACCCTTTGCCTGACAACAACAAATATAAACTATGCCCAAACAACCACTCATATTAGTAACTAACGACGATGGCATCTCAGCTCCCGGAATTACTTATTTAATTAAAATCGCAAAACAATTTGGTAAAGTTGTAGTAGTTGCGCCTGATAAACCTCAAAGCGGCATGGGGCATGCCATTACTATTAACGCAACATTGCGCAATCATAAAACTAATTACCATAATGTAGGCATTGAAATTGCTTGCAGTGGCACACCGGTTGACTGTGTAAAAATGGCGGTAAATCATTTACTAAAACAAAAACCCGATTTAGTTTTAAGCGGTATTAATCATGGTAGTAATAGTAGTATTAACGTAATATACAGTGGTACAATGAGCGCAGCTATTGAAGGTGCTTTAGAAGGTATTACCAGTATTGGTTTTAGTTTGTGCGATTATGCACACGAAGCAGATTTTACACAAGCCGAAAAATATATTAAACAATTAATAGCACATTGTTTAAAACATAAATTACAAAAAGGTGTTTGTTTAAATGTTAATATCCCTAAATTAAAAGCAACTAAAATAAAAGGTATTAAAATAGGCCGGCAAGCAACTGCCAACTGGGTAGAAAAATTTGATGAGCGAAAAGACCCTTATGGTAGAAGTTATTTTTGGCTAACTGGTGAATTTAAAAATTACGAACCAAAAGCTAACGATACTGATGAATGGGCATTAGCAAACAATTATATTTCGGTAGTACCTATTATGGCTGATTTAACCGCACATAAAGAAATTAATAAATTAAAAACATTAGAATAAATATGACTTGGCTACAAAAACTAGATAATTTTTGGAAAGGATTAATAATTGGGATTTTTTTTCCTATGTTTTTATTTACACTGTATTGGTTATTTATGTACCATCAAATTTCGTTTCCAAAACGATTTATAAAATACCTATTAGTAGGGCAATTATTAAGTGGCGTGGTTAAAATGTGTGGTATTGGTAATTTACTTTTATTTTATTTTGGTCTCACAAAAAAAATAGACAAATTTACCAAAGGCATTATTGTTAGCGTAATTATTTACGTTGCATTTGTAGCTTACATAACATACTTTTTAGAAGTTGATTTGGGTTAAATGAAATACTATTTTATAGCAGGCGAACCCAGTGGCGATTTACACGCCAGTAATTGCATAAAACAAATTATTACTTTAGATAAAAATGCAAGTTTTGCTTTTACGGGGGGCGATTTAATGCAACAAGCCACAGGTGTTATTCCCAGTATTCATATAAAGCAAATGGCTTTTATGGGCTTTGTTGATGTATTAAAAAACATTCGCACCATTAAAAAAAATTTTAAAACAGTTAAGCAAAGTATTTTAAATTTCAAACCCAATGCTTTAGTGTTGGTTGATTACCCTGGTTTTAATTTACGAATGGCTAAATGGGCATTTGAAAATAATATAAAAGTATATTATTATATTTCGCCAACAGTTTGGGCCTGGAAAGAAAAACGTGTAGAACTAATTCGTAAATACGTTACCAAATTATTTGTTATCCTTCCGTTTGAAAAAGCTTTTTACAAAAAACATACTATTGATGTAGAATTTGTTGGCCACCCCTTACTTGATGCAATTGAACAGCAAAAACCAACATTTAAAACAAAAGGAAATTTTATTTTAGAAAACGGCTTAACCCAGCAGCCCATAATAGCTGTATTACCGGGCAGTCGTTTGCAAGAAATAAATTATATGCTAGATATAATGTTAGGAGTTATAAACGATTTTAAAACCCATCAATTAGTAGTGGCAGGTTCAACTAATTTACCAGTACACATTTATGAACCCTTAAAACAAAAAGGTATTAAGGTAATTTTTAATCAAACGTATGAATTAATGACCTACGCACAAGCGGGAATTATTAAATCAGGCACCTCAACTTTAGAAAGTGCTTTGTTTAAACTACCACAAGTAATTTGTTATAAAGCAGGCGCTTTATCGTTTAAAATTGGTAAGCTTTTAGTAAACATAAAATACATTGGCTTACCAAATTTAATTATGGATAAATTAGTTGTAAAAGAATTGGTGCAAGATGATTTAACTACTAAAAACATTTGTGTCGAATTAGATAAACTAATTAACGATAGTAATTATAGAAATGAAATAATTACAAATTATAATCTGTTAGAAAAACAATTGGGCGGAGGCGGTGCTAGTAAACGCATTGCACAAGGCATTGTAAATGATTTAACTTTGTAATTAATTTAAAACGCCTTACTAATCCCTAGCATCCATCTAAATTGAAAATAGTCTTTTTCAGCATACGGTAAGCGATTAATAAAAAATGGCATATCAAATCTAACCGTTAGTGGTTTTACGTTATATAACGGGCCCCACTTTATGATACTCAAGGTTGTTCCTACACCAGCATCTACCATTACATCGCTCATAATATTTGGTTTGTTAGATGGATTGATATTAATAATACCTGCATCACCAAATAAATAGGGTTGTAGCTTAATACTGTTTTTTAAAAATTTGGGGTTAAAGCGTTTAAATAATTCTCCAAATTCTATTTCAGTATTAAAAGCCGCGCCAGTTGTACCTTTATAGTTATAACTGATGGTGCCGTCCGTATTTTGTTGTGCCAATAAATAGCCACTAAAGCCTCTTAAGCCCAAGCCTCCACCAGCTGTAAAATGATTAGTGGTGTTACCATAATTACCCCAAGCTGGGGGAATAATACCATAACTGCGTGTATATTTGTTATCCATTAAGTCTTCGTTATTTGCACCTGCTACAAACAACATACTTTCGCTTGGTGTATTATTACCAAACCCTATTTGAGCAAACACGCGGGTATTAATATTTATTTTACCCAAATCGTTTTTGTTTACGGTAGTAATAGTTGCAGCGCTGTAATCGTAATCGTTTGTAAAGGCAGATGAACGAAGGTTTATTAATATATTACCAATGCCTCGTTTGTATTTGTAAACATGTTCTAACCCAATATGTATGGCGCTGTTTAATTTTTGATAGCCCCACTCTTTATTGTTTATTAAATACACTAAATCTTGTGGTGCATCACGTAGCATAGCTTTTACGTGTGCATATAAACGGGTTTTATCATTATTGCTTTTCTTCTCAAAACCAAGTGTACCAGCATCTAAACCATCTAACGATTTTAATTGTAAATACATTTTTGATTTTTTTACAAAACGATTAAGCGATGTTTTATAATCTAAATAAAACGATAGTTTATTAAATTTATTTATAGCCACCGTACTATCTAAATAGGCTTGGCCTAAGCCGCTACTAATCCATGCTCCAGCTTCAAACACATGTTTAGTGTTTAAATAATCGCCACTTAAAACAGCACCAAATTTTACACCATCATAACCATTATACCACAGTGCTGGGCGAATGCGCATATCATATTGTTTCCAATTTTGAGGATTATAAATTTTAGAATCAAATCGTAAATTAACGTTACCGTGTTTTATATTGTTAGTCATATCCACATCTGCCAATCTTCCAGAGGGATCGATAATTACATTTTTTATTTTTGTGCCAATATTTAATGTTGCAGTGTAAGTTGTTTTTAGTTTTGGCCCCCAGCCAATCCAACGGGGTAACGTGGTGGCTTTGGTAGGTTTTTCAAACCAAGTATTGGGTATATAGTAATGGCGGGCACTATCGTTTTTATCAATTACCACAAAATCTAAAGGCATTTGCATACTGCCTTTGCGTTTAAATGTAATTTCGTACACATCGTTTTTTTTATGTTTTATGCGCCCAATTTTATAGTCAACAGTTTTTGTAGTTTCTAACCATTGGTCAAAAAACCAATTTAAATCTACGCCTGTAAAGCCAATTATTGAGTTTCTAAAATCTTCGGGGTAAGGGTGGCAAAATTTCCATTGTTTAAAATAATGTTGCATCGTTTTATCAAAAAAAGCACGTCCTAATACATATTCTAAACTTTTTAACATGGTAGCAGTTTTGGTATATACTTGGCTGTACCCTCCACCGTGCCTTATACCACCATTAAAATCATCGCTATGGGTATTTAAAGTTACCTCCTCATTTTTTGTAACCGTATTGTTGTAAAACGAATTATAAATTTCTGCATCTAATACTTTTTTCGGTTCGGTAAAACGTTCAACATATTTATTTTTTGGCGTACCTTCTACTTCAATAGGTCCGTCAATAAATTGATACGTATCGGCAGTATAAAATTGTGTAAAACCTTCATCTAAAAAAGCACGATAGGTTTCGTTACTGCCTACCATTCCCATAAACCAATTGTGAGTTGCTTCGTGAATTAATAACGAACGATAACCAGGATCGACCCCGCCACACAAGGCAAGCATAGGGGTTTCGGTACCTTCTTCGGCATCGGCACAAATCATTTTTGGATAATGATAAGGTCCAATATTGTAGGAATTAACTTCTAAAATTTTTGCAATATAACTACTCGCATTATACCATCCTGCGGCATGAGGCTCTTGCACCAATGCAATACAGCGCACCCCGTCCCAATTACTTTCGCCAATACGGTAAGTAGGGTCGGCGGTATAGGCTACATCATGTACATTAATGGCACTAAACTTCCAGGTTTTTGTGGTTCCATCTTTTTTAATAATGGTTGACGGAGGCTCATTTAAAGGTTTTTTTAAAAAATTACTAATGTCTAATTTTTTACGAAGCGAGTCGGGTAACATTTCTTGTTCGTTTAATAAATTACCAGTTCCATCAGTAATATAATTGTTTGGTAAGGTTAATTCCACATTAAATGATCCATAATCGCCATACAATTCATGGTCCATGTGTTGGTCAGTATTCCAAACAAACTTTTGATCAATAACCGAAATACGCGGATACCAGTGTGCAATATTATAATGTTTATTGCCAAAGGTTTTAAATAATTTCATTCGGTTACGAATGGCTTCTTTATCAAAATAGGTTTTAAAGTTTATATTAAAAGTAATGGCTTCACCCGATTTTAAAGGCTTTAAAAGGTAAACTTTTAAAATAGTATTATCCAACTCTGTTTTTAAATCTTGGCCATTAATCGTAATTTTTTCTACTTCAGTGCCCTTATCT
>JAYTRS010000168.1:0-5901 GCA_043746065.1 Bacteroidota bacterium
AGTTTGGTTACACACCAATCGGCTGTGGTAGTAGGGCCAACCTTAAATGGCGTAATAAACCAAACTCTTCCTACACTATCACCTAGTTGGAATCGTAAAACGGATTCATCAATAAAAGGGTTTTCTAAAGGATTTGGATACACGAAACCGTTGAAACCTTTAAAATATATATAATTGTAATATGGCTTATACTGATTTTGACGAATATATGTAAAAAACACATTTCTAATATCAAATCTATTATTAAACTTAGCATTTAAGTTGTTTACTATACTATTACCATTTAAGGTATAATCGCTAAAATACCATGTCCCATACAATCTATCATTAGGTTTTATGCGCGTTACCTTAGGGTCTTCGGCATACCTTTTTTGCTTTTTTTTGCAATTAGTAAAAGTTAAGCCACAAAGTATTAGTAGTAGGCATAATAGTGTTTTCATTTGTATTAAATTTTATAATTAATAATTACAACTTATCATATTTAACTATATGTTTTTTTTATAATTGTTTTAGTGCTTATTTAACTTTATTAAATATGCCTAATAAACTTACGTTTTTTTAAATTACAAAACAAACATAAACTAATTAATTTAATATATTGGTATAAGTTTACCAAATCCCACCTCGTCCTTGTTTAGCGCAGCGCAACGAGGATGTTTTAAAAGGGCGTTTGTAACGCCCAAAAGCCGAGTTAAAGCACAGTAATGTCAACCAATCCTTTTACGTTAGCATAATCAATAGCACTACTAAAAATATACTCATGTGCGTTAAAAACGCACAGCTAAAGCATCCTCGTTACCGCTTCGCTAAAACGAGGAGGGGGTGGGGTTTGAAACATAATTATTATTTTTTTAAAGTAAACTCAACTCTTCTGTTTATCTGTTTATTTTCTTCAGATGTATTTGGCAATTTAGGATATAAACTACCATAGCCTTTGTAAGTAATACGCTTTTCACTCAGGTCTGCTTTTACTAAAAAATCTGCTACAGCTTTTGCTCTAGCAGTAGATAATTTTATGTTGTCAACTTCTTTGCCTACGTTATCTGTATACCCCCCTAATTCAATCTTGTAAAGATTATTTTGTTTTAAATAGTCTGCTAATTGATTTAATTCCTTATCAGAAGCCTGTAGCAAATTGGCTTTATTACTTTCAAAAACAATATTATTTAAAACCAAAGGTTTATCTTTTGCTTCATCATATTTGTTATAACTTTTTATATTGTCTTTTTTTACTTCAATATCTTTTATAACATCCTTCTGACTAGTACATTTACATTCAGTACTATCCTTTATTTCCAATAAACTAACATCGTCTATATAATAATAAGCTTCTTTTTTTCGCATTCTTTTAATTTGATTTGTAATATCAATTTTATTAAATCCAATTGTTAAAAATTCAACTTCACTTTTAGGTTTAATTTTTAAGGATATTTTTACCCATTTATTCTTATCTAGGTTTAGGGGTTCATAATCATAAAATAGATACTCCTGAGTTTGATAGTCTGTATAAAAATCTTTATCATTAATTTTAATTTGATCACGAGAAAATAAAAAAGATAATTCATTAAAATTATAATTCGTTGAAGATGCAACTTTAACGAAAACTGTTAAACAATATTCCTTACCAACATTTAATTTTGATAATAACTTTGTTTGTATAAATTCGTAACTTATATTTTCCTCAAAAAATATTCCAAAACCTGCATATGCATTGCCACTATTTGGAGTTGAATAACCACTTATATTTTTTGGAACAGAACAAATTGTACTTTTTGAACAAGAATTAAAGTAATCGCTCGTACCAACGCTTGGCATTTTCCAACCCTTAGCTTTTTCAATTTCCGCATAGTCATTTGGGCATTTACTATAGAGCTCGAAACTACCATTGTAAATAATGTTTTGAGAATTACAAGAATTATAAATTAATAAAAAAATAAGGAATATTTTCATAAAGATTATTTAGCAGCATTATGTAATTTTCTTCATAAGGTACCTCTTTGCGAAGGCCCATTTTTATTCATCCAATTATTTACTTTTTGCAATGCTTATAAATTATAAGCATTATTATATTTTGTAAAATTAGTATTTTTTACTTTAAGTGCGTTTGTATATTTGAAAGCAGTATTTATGATCATTTTATTAAAAGTTTCTAATTGTTTAATTTTGCTCATATTGGTTTGAATGTATATATAAAAATAGTTTATAATAACGCAAAACAATTTGTAATTACCTACAGTTTTTTATAACTACGCACAACAAATTGTAGTTACCCACAACAATTTGTAGCTACGTACAACAAATTGTAGTTACGTACAACAAATTATAACTACGTACAACAAATTGTAACTACACACAACAAATTATAATTACACACAACAATTTGTAACTACGTACAACAATTTGTAGCTACGCAAAACAAATTATAACTACGTACAACAAATTATAACTACGTACAACAAATTATAACTACGTGCAACAATTTGTAACTACACACTTTATTTGTAGCTTATTTCTTTATTTTTTTAACTAATTTTTACAATTAGCACCTATAAAAGTGCCTTAATTGTTAAAATAATATAATGCGTGTAACATTTTTATGTTTTTTACGTTAAAGGTATAATAACACAAGTGCAGCTTTATTAATATAATAAACTTGCATTTACAAGCTAATTAAAGCCCTGCTTGTTTACTCATTTGGCTTTGCTTTTAATTAAGTTCTTATTATAAACTAAAAAACAATTATTATGAAACGTGTAAAATTAAGTTTAAACTACAAAGGTTTAGACTCGAGTGGCAAAGTTGTATTTGCAACCAATGTATATGATAATACAAATGGTAATACCAAATTACCCAATTGCGTACCTTATTTGCCGCAATTATTTATTGCTAAAAAAGAGCTAAACGATGCTATTTTAGCACTAAACCCTAGCCCAATTACCATTAAAACTAAAGAAGTAATACTTGAAAAAGTATTGTATGCTTTAAAAGCACAGGTAGAGTTAGAGTGTAATGATAGCGAAGATATAGCTGCAAGCAGTGGCTTTGGCTTAGCTGCCCCTCGTACTAAAAAAACAAAAGTGTTTAATGCTAAACAAGGGCTATTATCAGGTACTGTAATTTTAAATTGCCCATACGTTGGGCGCGCCGCTTATGTGTGGGAAATTATTGCCGACCCAATTAACCAAAACACTTGGCAACAAATAAGAATAACCAATTCTACAAGCACTATAGTAAGTGGTTTAATACCAGGTAACAAATATTGGTTTAGGGTAAAAGCCATTGCTAATGATTTGGAACAGAACTATAGCGACCCATTTTTAGTACATGTGGTGTAAAAATGGAATAGGGGAAATGGAGTACATCCTTTTCTATTTTATATTAGTAAATGGAAGATAGAGTGTATATCCTTTTCCCTTTTCTCTTAAAAAAAAAGCGTTTCAATTTATTTTGAAACGCTTTTTTTATTGCGTGGATGATAACTTAAAATGTTTTCTCGTAAAAAGTGTTTATCTAAATGTGTATAAATTTCGGTGGTGGTAATGCTTTGGTGGCCTAACATTTCTTGCACGGCACGTAAATCGGCACCACCCTCTACTAAATGAGTAGCAAACGAATGGCGAAATGTATGCGGACTTAACTCTTTTTTAATGCCTGCTTTTTGTGCTAAATCTTTTATAATATAAAACACCATTACACGCGATAAGCCTGCGCCTCTTCGGTTTAAATATAAAATATCTTCGCTACCTTTTTTAATGTTAATGTGGTTGCGGTGGTTTAGCATGTAGTTTGTAATTAGTTTTTTAGCCAATTTACCAATGGGTATAAGCCTTTGTTTATTGCCTTTACCTGTAACTTTTATATAATCTTCGGGTAGGTGTAAGTCGCTTATTTTTAAGGTTGTTAATTCGCTAACGCGTAAGCCGCAACTGTAAAGGGTTTCAATCATGCTGTAATTACGTTCGGCTTCGGGTAAACTTTTATCTATGCAACTTAATAATAAATCAATTTCTTCAATACTTAAATAAATGGGTAGTGTGCGTGTAATTTTTGGGGTTTCTAATAAATTGGCAGGGCTATTTTGTATATCGTTTTCTAATACTAAAAATTTATAAAATGTTTTTATGCCACTTACAATGCGGGCTTGTGTGCTAGGTACAAAGCCAAGTTGAGCTACCCACTCAATAAATTTTTGTAATTGCGTATAGGTAAATTTTGCGGGGGCTTGGTAGTTACAAAATGTTTGGGCGTAGGTTTCTAATTTTTTTAAATCATCGGCATAGGCCTCCATACTATTTTTAGAAAGCGATTTTTCTAATTGTAAATATTGCTTAAAGCGAATGTAATAGGCTGGCCAACTATTGTTGCTCATTAAATATTAATAAAGTATCGGTAGTATTAAAAAAAATTAATTGCTTATTTATTAGTTTATAGGTATTAATTTTTGGTAGGTTTTGTTTTAAATCTTCTTCTATGCCTAATAAATGGTCGGGGCAAGGCGGCTGTTTGGTTGCGTTTATAAAAGTAAACGTAAAAGCAGTTTTTTTATTTTTGTATTTGAGTTCAATAAAATTACAACCCGTAAAACAGTTTGCCAATTTTGTTTTTGTATTAAAACTCAGGCTGGCTTTATTAGCAGCTAATGTATTTTTTTGTTTGGCTGTAAAAATAGCCGCTAAGGTATAAACTTTACCACTTTTAAGTTTTGGTACTTGTGCAAAATATAAATTGTGAGTTACACTAAAAATAATTAAAAAAATAAACCTTATTTTCATACAATGAAATTAGCAATAATTAACGGACCAAACTTAAATCTTTTAGGGCAAAGAGAAAAAGATATTTACGGGCAAATGAGTTTTGATGATTTTTTTAACGTTTTAAAAAATAAATTTAAATACGTTGAGTTTACTTATTACCAAAGCAATGTAGAGGGCGAGTTAATAAATAAATTACAACAGTTTGGGTTTACTTATGATGGTATTATTTTAAATGCTGGGGCCTACACGCACACATCTATTGCTATTGCCGATGCCGTTGCTGCTATTACCACACCCGTAATTGAAGTACATATTAGTAATATTTTTGCAAGAGAAGATTTTCGCCACAGCTCGTTTTTAGGAGCAAAATGTAAAGGCAGTATTAGTGGCTTTGGTTTACAAAGTTACGAAC
This sequence comes from Bacteroidota bacterium, assembly GCA_043746065.1. Classification (GTDB taxonomy): domain Bacteria; phylum Bacteroidota; class Bacteroidia; order B-17B0; family Aurantibacillaceae; genus Aurantibacillus. The sequence continues at coordinate 5,167 of JAYTRS010000168.1, forward strand.
TAGCTATAAATAGTTTTTTGTAATTTAATAAGAAAGCGGCATGCTTGCACGCTTCATAGGGTTAATGGTTAATACGGGTATATTACTAATATCTACCATTTTTTGACTCATAGTGCCGCTAAACATTTCGCCAAAGCTTAAATCTTTTTTATTCATTTGTACAATAATATCGCAATCGTTTTTATTTGCATAACTAACAATGGCTTCAGCTACATCTTTTGCTGCAATTGATTTATTTGTACAGTTTACATTTTTTTGTTTAATGTATTTTTTTACTTGGTTTAAGTAGGGTAATAATTTATTTTCGTAATTAGAGTCGCTTGGGTCAAATACCGAAACCACTTTTATATCTGCTTTATAATACTCTGCTAATTGTATTACAGTGGGTACTTTTTCGCGCGATTCGGGGCTTAAGTCAAAAGCCATTAAAATATTTTTACAATGTGGTGTGTGTGTTGTTGAGCGTATAGTTAAAACAGGGCAGGGCGCATTTTTAATAAATTTACTAGCGGTACTATTACCCATAAAGCTTCTAAATTTTGCGTGTGCATCTAAGCCTACAACAATTAAATTAGAGTTCATTTTTTCGGCCATTTTATCGGTTTCTAAATAAATATCGCCTTTAAGCGACATAAATTTACATTCCACACCACTTTCTGCAGTGGTATCTTGTGCTAGTTTTTTTAGTTCATCGTTACTATGCTCTTGCTTATCAGCATAAACATACATTAGTTG
>JAYTRS010000169.1:0-5900 GCA_043746065.1 Bacteroidota bacterium
AAGCAACACAGGTAATATTGCTTGGGATGGTAAAAACCAAGAAGGTAAAGAATGTGCTGCAGGAACTTATTTTTATATAATAAAAGCTACAGGTAAAGATGGTAGTACCTATGATAGAAAAGGCAATGTAAGTTTGTATAGGTAAATTTACTTAAATAGAATTTCAATCACGTATGTATGTATTTATTTATACATCTTACATATCAATTATAAAGCACGATAAACTAAAACGTACGGATACTTAAAAGTAAAATAAAAGTCTCATAATCAAATGATTATGAGACTTTTATTTTATTGTATATTTGTGAAATATTATTTTAAAAAATGAAAATTTCGTTTAACTGGCTTAAAACCCTTATAAATACTAGTCATTCAGCACAAGAAGTTGCCGATTTATTAACCGCATCAGGCCTTGAAGTTGAAGGCTTAGAGACTTTCGAATCTCTTAAAGGAGGTTTGCAAGGCTTAGTAGTTGGTCAAGTAGTAGAGTGTGCAAAGCACCCCGATGCCGATAAATTAAGTTTAACAAAAGTAGATGTTGGTACTGGCGAATTATTGCAAATTGTTTGCGGTGCGCCTAATGTAGCTGTTCACCAAAAAGTAATTGTAGCTATGGTAGGGGCTAAATTATACCCAACCACTGGCGAACCGTTCGACATAAAAAAATCTAAAATACGTGGTGCCGTTAGCGAAGGTATGTTGTGTGCCGAAGATGAAATTGGCTTAGGCGCAAGCCACGCAGGTATTATGGTGTTGCCAGAAAACATAAAAGTTGGCACGCCTGCTTCCGTATATTTTAAAATAGAAAGCGATACCATTTTAGAAATTGGTTTAACTCCTAATCGTAGCGATGCTGCTTCGCATTTGGGCGTAGCAAGAGATTTAGCAGCTATATTAAACTCTAAAAGTTTAACTAACGAGGTTCAAATTACCATCAGTGGCTTACAACCTTTACCCGAAGCCACCAACATAAATAAAGTAAACATTCAAGTAAATACTACCGAAGCTTGTAAACGCTACTGCGGCTTGGTAATAAGCGGTATTACTGTAAACGATAGTCCCACTTGGTTGCAAAACCGTTTAAAGGCTATTGGTTTACGCCCAATAAATAATATTGTGGATGTTACAAATTTTGTGCTTCACGAAATGGGACAACCTTTACATGCTTTTGATTTAGAGACAATACAAGGCAATGCCGTTATTGTGCGCACCGCCATTGAAGGAGAAAAATTTGTTAGCCTAGAGGGTACCGAACGTACTTTAGTGGCAAGTGATTTAGTAATTGCTAACGCCACACAACCTATGTGCCTGGCAGGTGTGTTTGGTGGCTTAAGTAGCGGTGTAAGCTCAAAAACAACCTCTATTTTTTTAGAAAGCGCTTATTTTGATGCTGGTTTTGTTAGAAAAACAGCAAAGCACCATAACTTAAAAACCGATGCTTCGTTTCGATTTGAGCGTGGTACCGACCCTAATATTACGATTAATGCCCTCACTCGCGCTGCAAATTTAATTTTTGAAATGGCAGGTGGTGTTTTAAGTATGGATGTGGTAGATATATATCCTGAAAAACTAGAACCCTATAAAATTGCGTTTTCGTACACCGATTGCGATAATTTAATTGGTAAAGAAATAGATAGAACAACTATAAAAGCAATACTTACCAATTTAGGTATTGAAATAGAAAACGAAGGCAACGACGCCCTTCTTTTAAACGTACCACGCTACAAAACCGATGTTACCCGTCAAGCAGATGTAATTGAAGAAGTAATGCGTATTTATGGTTATAATAATGTTGAGGTAAGTAAACAAATTACTTACACTGCTATAAACGAAACAAAAAATATAGACAGTATTGCCGAAAACAAAGTTGCTACAACCTTAGAAGGTTTTGGGTTTAACGAAATAATGAGCCTTTCATTAAGTAAAGAAACCTATTGTGCACTCGAAAATAATAATGTAAAAATTGTAAATCCATTAAGTAACGATTTAAATGTATTACGTGGCGATATGATTTATAGCGGTTTAGAAGCCATTGCGTATAATGTTAATCGCAAAAATACCGATTTAAAATTATTTGAAATGGGTAGAGTATATCATCAAACCCAAAATGAAGATTATAAATACAGCGAACAAAAACAAGTAACACTTTTTGCTACAGGCAATGTATTTGCCGAAAACACTCATCAATTAACAAATAAAGCCGATTTTTTATTTTTAAAAGCGGCACTAATTAACGTGTTAAATAAATGTGGTATTACTAATTTAAAAAGTATAGAAAGTAATTATTCTAATTTTGAGTATGGTTTAAGCTATTTATTAAACACCAAAGTAATTGCCCAAGTTGGGAGCGTTGCAAAAGCAACTTTAAAAAAGTTTGATATTAACCAACCTATTTATTATGCGCAAATTAATTGGGATGTTTTAGTAAAAGCACTTAGTAAACAAAAAGTACAATTTACCGAGTTGAGTAAATTCCCTTCTGTTCGTCGCGATTTAGCCTTGTTAATAGATAAAACCATTAATTATCAGCAAATAGAAGAAATAGCCTTTGCTACCGAAAAAAAATTATTAAAAGAAGTAAACCTATTTGATATTTACGAAGGCGAAAAATTAGGAAATAAAAAATCGTATGCTGTAAGTTTTACCTTATTAAACAACGAAGCTACTTTAACCGATAAGGAAATTGATAAAGTAATGGAAAAATTAATTTTAAATTATAAAGAAAAATTAGGGGCTGAGTTGAGGTAACTATATAAAAGTATCTTTACACAATTTTTTATAAATAATTACGTTATTAGTAGGTGAATAAAAAGTATTTAATACTTAGTTTATTGTTTTTAGGCTTAACTCTTTTTTGCCAAGAAAACGATGGCTATGGAATTAACCTACCTAAATTTTATAAACAAAAAATCCATTTTGGTTTTACCATTGCTGGTAATCAAACCGATTTTAGGCTAAACACCAAACCAAACTCTCAATTTCCAGATACTGTTATTTTTGCGCAAGGAGTAGGCACACGTTATAGGGTAAGAACTGTATATACACAACCTGCCCCTGGTTTTGCCATTGGTATTGTAGCCGATGCCCGTTTGCATGAGTATATTCGTATTCGCTGTACACCAAGTATTAGTTTTGCTTCTCGAAAAATAGAATATACCCTAGCTAACAATACTTTAGATAGTTTTAAAATATTTCAAAAAACAGTAGAGTCGGCTTTTATTATTGCCCCTCTCGAAATTAAAATACAAAGCAAACGCTTAAATAATTTTAGTGCTTACATTATTGGCGGCGGCGGCTATCAGTTAGATTTAGCTTCGCGTAAAAAGGCAGCAGGTGTAGCCGCAGGTGGGCCTAACCAGTTAGATGAAAATATAAAATTAAAACGCGATGATTTTTATTACAGTGCCGGTTTGGGTACCGATTTTTACTTACAATATTTTAAATTAGGTTTTGAAGTAAAATTACAAGTAGGTACTCGCAATTTACTTAGGCCCGAAAATAGCGTGTTTAGTAATAGTATTGATAAAATTAGGTCGAGAATGGTAGTGTTTAGCATTACCTTTGAAGGATAGAAAATACTAAAAAAAGAGGAGAGGAATTAAAATAAACTGTTTTTATTAGCTAATGGTATTACTTAAATAGACATCCTTCAAATACTCTGTAAGATTATATTTCACACTGTTTTTTTATGAAATGTGAGGTTTATATCTGTCGTATATTTTGTTGTTTCGGTTAATTTTCGATATTTTTTGAGCGTTGGCAATGGCGTTTCGCTGGAGCTTGCGTGGGGGAGAATTAATTTTTTATTGAAAATTAGGCAAGGGCGCTTGCGTTTTTATTTTACGCTTTTTGTGTTTAAAGACGGCGTAAAATAAGTAACGTTGCCTAAATTTTCATAAAAAATTAAGGGCGCGTGGACAGTTCGAAACGCCTTGTCTTTTGCCTACTTTTTGACAAAAAAAAGTAGGGATAAAAAATTTAGTAAGAATTTGACTTTTTGAGGTTCGAGTAAATAAATTAAAGTAAATTCGTATTAAATAATTGAAGCATAAAAATCTTCCTAATACCATGCAAACAAAATTACAACTCCAAGTAAGCCCAGCCACCGCCTTAAACGAGCAACTATTAAAAGAAGAGGTACGCGAAATGCTTTTTTTAAGTACTGAAAAAAATCTTATACTTAAAATTTTAAAACGAAGTATTGATGCACGCGGACATAACATAAAAATTAATTTAACCGTTTTAGCTTCGGTTGACGAAGACGTACTCTCTGAAAAAATTGAATTTAATTATTTAGATGTTTCACATTCAAAAAAAACCTGTCATATTATTGGTGCTGGGCCTGCAGGGCTTTTTGCAGCATTACGGTGTTTAGAATTAGGTATAAAACCCATAATTGTTGAGCGTGGTAAAAATGTAAAAGATAGGCGTAGAGATTTAGCACTATTAAATAAAGAACAAATTGTAAACCCCGAAAGCAACTATTGTTTTGGCGAGGGAGGGGCAGGTACTTATAGCGATGGTAAACTTTATACCCGCTCTAACAAACGTGGCGACATTGATAAAATTTTAAAAATATTTGTGTATCATGGCGCCAGTGAAGAAATTATGGTAGATGCCCACCCACACATTGGTACAAATAAATTACCGCAATTAATTGAAAACATTCGCCACACCATTTTAAAATTTGGTGGCGAGGTATTATTTAACTCTAAATTAATTGATTTTAATATTGAAAAAGAAACCGTTTCGTCTATCACTCTTTTAACTGAAGTTGGCGAGCAGCAAATTCCCATTCAGCAATTAATTTTAGCGACAGGGCATTCGGCCAGAGATATTTATGAACTGTTTGATAAAAAAAATTGTTTAATAGAAGCTAAACCATTTGCTTTAGGTGTAAGAGTTGAACATCCGCAAAGTTTAATAGATAAAATACAATATTCGTGTAATAATTTGCAAGACGTGATTGAAAAACGTAATTATTTACCTGCCGCAAGTTATAGTTTAGTAAACCAAGTAAATGGCTATGGTGTATATTCGTTTTGTATGTGCCCTGGCGGTATTATTGCACCCTGTGCTACTAACCAACAAGAAATAGTTACAAATGGCTGGAGCCCCAGTAAACGAAATAACCCCTATGCTAACAGCGGTACAGTTGTGGGTTTAGAGTTAAAAGATTTTGAAGTCTATAAAAATTACGGGGCATTAGCGGGATTAGAATTTCAAAAACAAATAGAACAAACTGCTTGGGCATTTGGCGGAAAAACACAAACCGCACCAGCCCAGCGCTTACAAGATTTTGTTAACGGCAAAGTAAGTAGCGATTTGCCTGATTGCAGTTATTTACCGGGTTTAAAAAGTGTAGATATGCAGGCCGTATTGGGTAAATTAATTGGTGTAAGTTTACAACAAGGTTTTAAAAATTTCGCCAATAAAATGCGAGGGTATTTAACTAACGATGCTGTAATTGTGGGGGTAGAATCTAGAACATCAACGCCAGTGCGTATTCCAAGAGATAAAGAAGCCTTACATCATCCACAGTTAAAAAATTTATTTCCATGCGGCGAAGGTGCCGGTTATGCTGGTGGAATTGTAAGTGCAGCAATGGATGGCGAACGATGTGCTTCGGTTTTAAAATTTTAAGCTTTTATTTTTTTAATATTCGTTCAATATATTTCTCGGTTGGTAATAAACTTGTTTGTATGCGTTTGGCATAATGTATGCTTGCTAAAATTTCTTTTTGTTTTTCGTCAACAATTATTTTTTGTTGGCTAATAATATTTTTTTGTTTTTTTGTTATTCTAAAACGGTTAAACATAAAAACCCCAAATAGTGCTGTTAAACCTAAACCCGCATATAAAAAGTAGCGTTGAGTTTTTTCTTGCTTTAGTTTTATGGTT
>JAYTRS010000170.1:0-1814 GCA_043746065.1 Bacteroidota bacterium
TAATAAATTTAATATTCCAGCAATGAAATAATTCGTGACAACTTACACCCAATACATCTTCATAGGTATCATTACTATTTATAGCATAGCCTGGTCCAATTGCTACTACCGTATTTTTTTGATGTTCAACTCCGTGATAAAATTTATGCGTTAATATTTGAAACAAAAAATGGTATTCGTTAACTGGGCAATCACCCCAAAAATCAATCATTTTTTGTGTAAAAGCACTAAAATCTTTTGTATATAATTTTAAATTTGGTTTGCAAATACCATTAAAATGTAAATAAAACGTAGTTTGATTAACAATATAACTAGAGGTTTGTATATCTGCCGATGCAATAAATGGTGAATCTACCAATTCTTCATAATTTTGTGCAACTAAGGTATTTTTTGTTACAGGCAGCGATGTGGCAATTTTATAATTTTGTGGTATTTGTAATTCAACACTATGCTCTTTATGTGCTTTACCTAGCACTTGCATACAACAATGTACCGGATTAATATAAAGTTGTTGTGTATCTGCAAAACACGCGCCAGCATTTAACTCAGCGGCATAATAGCTATAGGTAACTTTTAACTGCTTACAATTTTTGGTATTAATTTGCCAAACATCTTTAGTTGTTTTTGTATAAGATAGCGTTTCGTTATTTTCGTTAAAAGCATCAACACGTTTAATATTTTTAGAAAAATTTCCAAGCTCGTACCTACCTGGTCGCCATGCTGCTAAAGCTAATTCAGTAACATCATCACTAATGTCATCTATAGTTAAATCAATATACACATAATGTGAAGCTGGATTTTTTTGATAAAATAAGTAATGAATCATATTAAAATACTATTTAAAATTTGGAATAAATTTATATATTTGAAACGAGGTGAAGCCACTATTTATACTTTTATTTTTAATTAACTTATTAAACATTAAGTCGCAAAACTACGACTCGTTACTTACCGTAGCTAATAATTTTAAAAATGATAGCGATAAGGTTAATTTATTTTATAAAGAAGGATTTGAAAAACGAACCATTGATATACAATACAGCTACCAATGTGCCAAACAGGCGGAGTATTTTGCTCAAAAATTAAGTATGCCTTATTACACGGCCAAAGCAAATAATTTGTTGGGTATTTTATATTATCGTAAAGGCGATTTAAAAACCGCTCTTTCTTATCATAAAATTGCATTAAATCTGCGCACTATTATACACGATAAAAAAGGTATTGGTTTAAGCGAAGCTAATTTAGGTAATATATATACTGATTTACACCAATATAAACTTGCCGAACAAGCTTATTTAAAAGCATTAGAAATAAATAATGACTTAAATAACCAAAAACAAATTGCAAATACGCTTTTAAATTTAGGTGCTTTAAAAGTTGTAGAAAAAAAATTAGATGCGGCTATATTATACTTTAATAAAGCAATGGATAAGGCCAAAGCAATTAACGATTATGAAATACAAGCCCTTTGTTTAAATAACTTGGCAGTAATGCATACTTCGCTTCAACAATATGATAAGGCTATTGCCAATGCACAAAACTCTATTAAATTAAAATTTATAATGGATAATGAAATTGAAATGGCTGATAGCTATTTAAATATTTCAAATGCCTATATGCATAAAAACGAAACCAACTTAGGTTTAATAAATTTAAAGATAGCCGATAGTATTATAAATAAATACAATTATACAGCTGCAAAATTACAAGCATTAATAATTAAATACGATTATTACGAAAAAATAAAAAATTACGAATTAGCTTTTAAGTATTTAAAAGAACGAAATACCCTACAAGATAGTATTGATATAATA
>JAYTRS010000171.1:0-5853 GCA_043746065.1 Bacteroidota bacterium
ATCAATTGATTAGCCCATCGCCTTTTAGAAATAAACCAACTTGCGAAAATTTTGGAACTTGTGGGGGATGTAAATGGCAAAATTTTAACTATCAAAAGCAGTTAGAGTTTAAACAAAAATATGTGTACGATGCTTTTACGCGCATTGGTAAATTAGAGTTTCCTGATATTATGCCCATACTTGGCAATGCTACTGAATACTATTATCGCAATAAATTAGAATTCTCGTTTTCAAATAAAAAATGGTTAACTACCGAGCAAATTTCTAACGAAGAAGTAATTGATAATAAAAACGCATTGGGCTTTCATATACCAGGTTTATTCGATAAAATTTTAGATATTGAAAATTGCTACCTACAAGCCGAGCCTAGTAATAGCATACGAAATGCTATTAAAAAATATGCATTTGAAAATAATTTAACTTTTTTTGATATTAGAAACAAAGCTAATTTTTTACGTACCGTAATGATTAGAACAACCTCTACCAAACAAGTAATGGTTGTGGTTTCGGTATTTGAATATTTAGAGAAAGAATTATTTGGATTATTAGAATTTTTAAAAACTAATTTCCCTAATATTACTTCGCTTCAATACGTTCATAACCCAAAGGGTAACGATACTATACAGGATTTAGACATAAAAACATATTATGGCAACGATTGCATTGTAGAGCAAATGGAAGATTTACAATTTAAAATTTCAGCAAAATCATTTTATCAAACTAACTCCGAGCAAGCGTATAATTTATATAAAATTACGCACGATTTTGCAGGACTAACTGGAAATGAAACCGTTTATGATTTATATACAGGCACAGGTACTATTGCAAATTTTATTGCTAAAAAAGCTAAAAAAGTAGTGGGGATTGAGTACGTAGAAGCTGCTATTGAAGACGCTAAACAAAACGCAATAACTAATACTATACACAACACTTCTTTTTTTGCAGGGGATATGAAAAACGTACTAACCAACGAGTTTATTTTACAAAATGGTACACCCGATGTAATTATTACCGACCCACCTCGTGCAGGCATGGCGCCGGAAGTGATTGCAGTAATTTTAAATGCTGCACCAAAAAAAATAGTGTATGTAAGTTGTAACCCAAGTACACAAGCGCGCGATTTAGATTTAATGAAGCAACAGTATAAAATAACTAAAACTCAACCCGTAGATATGTTTCCTCAAACAGCGCATGTAGAAAATGTGGTTTTGCTAGAACGAATTAATTAGTAATGATGAACGCTTTATTAAAAAAATTAAATTTTAAAAATCAAGCTCAATTACTACTTGTAAATATGCCGCTGGATTTAGAAAATTTAATAATTGAATTTAGTAAGGATGTTAAAATTACTAACGATTTTAAAACAGCAAACAATATCGAGTTTACTTTGATTTTTGTAACAACATTTAAAGACGTTGAAACGTATATTAAACAATTACACAAAAATCTAACAGATACAGCCTTGCTTTGGTTCTGTTTCCCAAAACAAAGTAGTAAAAAACATAAAAGCGAAGTAAATCGCGATAATGCGTGGCAAGTACTTGGCAATTTAAATTATGAACCTGTAAGGGCAGTAGCTATTGACAGCGATTGGACGGCGCTTCGTTTTAAGCAAGTAGATAAAATAAAAACCTTAAAACGAAACTTTGCAATTAGCGAAAAGGGTAAAGAACGCATTAAAAAATAATAGTGAAAAATTTTGTAGTCTATAAATCAAGTGCTGGTAGTGGCAAAACGTTTACACTTGTAAAAGAGTATTTACGTTTAGCCTTAGGCGACGAAAAAAAACTAGCCTCTAATTATAAACGCATTTTAGCCGTAACCTTTACCAACAAGGCGGCTACAGAAATGAAAGAGCGAATTGTTTCAGCTTTACACCAAATATACGATGCTAGCGAGTTTCCATATGTTGGAAGTTTATTATGCGACGAATTACAAATTACTGAAAGCGAATTAAAAAAACGAGCGCAGTTAGTTTTAAATCATATTTTACATCATTACTCCGATTTTTCTGTAGGAACGATTGACAGTTTTACACATAAATTAGTAAAAACATTTGCGTTTGATTTAAAGCTACCCATAAATTTTAATGTAGAGTTAGATGTAAAAAGTTTTTACGAAACCGTAATTACTACTTTAATTAATAAAATTGGCGAAGATGAATATGTAAGTAAACTATTAAGAGAATATGTACTTGCTAAAGCGGAAGACAATGCTGGTTGGGATCCAGAACAACATATTAAAGAATTTGCAAACCTACTTCAAAAAGAAAACTCGGATGTTTATTTACAACAACTAAAACAATTTGATGTAATTCAATTAGAAGAAATACGAAAAGAATTATTAGAATTTATTACCTACTATAAATCTAATTTAAAAACACTTGCTAAAAAAACCTTAGATGTACTTGAAAAACACAATTTAAATACTGAAGATTTTTACTATGGTAAAAGTGGACCAATAAATTTTTTTTATAAATGTTTTAGCAATGAAGTTACCCTTGATGATACACAAGGTAGTCGAATACAAAATGCAATTATAGATAATAAGTGGGCCAAAAAAGAAAGTCAAAACCATTCATTTATTGAAAGTATTTCGATACAACTTACACAAAACGCAAAAGAATTAATACATTTTGTTGAAACAAATTTTAGCTCCTATAGTTTATGTACTATAATTTCTAAACAAATTTACCCTCTACTCCTCCTCAAAAAAATTGAAGAAATAACGGAAGAAAAAAAGAACGAGGAACAAATTGTTTTTATTAGCGAGTTTAACAAAAACATTTTCGATTTAATTAATAATGAGCCCACACCCTTTATATATGAACGTTTAGGAGACAAATACCATCATTTTTTATTAGATGAGTTTCAAGATACCAGTACTTTACAGTTTCAAAATTTACTGCCCTTGCTAGATAATTCGCTAGCAAACGGTTGGTTTAATTTAATTGTAGGCGATGGTAAACAAAGCATTTACCGTTGGCGTAATGCAAACGTTAATCAATTTAGTATTTTGCCCAAACTAGAAAATAAAACAAATAGTTTAATTATTGAAGAACGGGGAAATGTATTAGCGAGAAATTTTAAGGAAAGCATTTTAAATACTAATTACCGGAGTGTAAAAACAATTATAGAGTTTAATAATAATTTGTTTGATGTGTTAAGCGAGAAATTATTGAACGATACTACAAAACCAATTTATTCGCATCAAGCACAGCAAATAAAAAATGAAGCATTAGGCTACGTTACTGTTAATACGGGTAAAGTAGAAAAAGAAGCAGTTGACGAACTTAATTTTGAATTAATAAATAAATACATTCAACAAGCTCTACAAAATAATTTTGAGTATAAAGATGTATGTATTATTACTCGTAAAGTAGCAGATGGCAGTAAAATCGCAAATTATTTAGTTGAACAAAAAATACCAGTAGTATCAAGCGATTCGTTATTGCTACAATCTAATTTAGAGGTAAATACTTTGGTAGCATTTTTAAAATATTTAGCAAATACAAATGATACTATAAGCGGGGCAACGGTTTTAAACTACGCTTTACAAACCAATTTAATGAATCAACAACAGTTTAATGATGCACTTAACCAATTAACCCATAACAAATCGTTATTTGAAATTTTAAATACATACAGCATTTCTATACAAAGCTCCGACTATGGCTTATCAAATCTGTTAGATAATTGCATATTTTTTATTAATGCTTTATACTTAAATAAAAATGGCTATACGTATTTGCGCTTTTTTTTAGACGAGGTAAATGAATATTTAGTTACAAAAAATAGTAATCTCACTTCCTTTATTGATTGGTGGGAAACCAAATGTAAGTCTGCATCAATGATTATTCCTGCATCAATTAATGCTGTAAAAATAATGACCATCCATGCTAGTAAGGGTTTAGAGTTTCCTGTGGTAATTGTGCCTTATTGTAATTGGCAACAATACAAAGCTAATGACAGTTGGGTAAATATAAATAGTACCCAAACAAAATTACCCGTGGCTGTTGTAAAATTAAACAGTTCACTTAAAAATGCAGGTTTACAAACTGAGTTTGAAGCCGAAACGCAAGAGCAAATTTTAGATAGTATAAATTTATTGTATGTTGTCTTTACACGCGCTGTTAGTCGTTTGCATATTATTACACATTCATCAGTGGGTAATACTCAAAAGTTAATTAGTAGTTGGCTTGAGGATTATATGTTAGAAAAATTTGTTGCCACTCAAAATAATTATTTTGAGTTTGGTGATATAACATGTAAACCTCTTGCACACAAAAAAGAAAATAGCCCTACTTATAACCTACAACCCTTAAACTTTAATATAAATAACGATGTTGTAAAAATAAAAGCTAGTTACTTACAAAACACTATAGAAGCAGAAGATGCCAAGCAGCAGGGGATTGTAATGCATACTATTTTATCTAAAATTAAAACACAGAACGATATAGGTGTTGTGCTGAGCAACGAAACACTAAATGGTTTAATTTTAACAAAAGAACTAAACGAGTACAAGCAAAAAATTTTGGCTGTTATTAACCATCCGCAGCTAATTAATTTTTATAAAGAAGGGGTCAGCCAAAAGCTAGAAGCAGAGTTAATAACCATTAATAGCGAACTTCTTCGCCCCGACAAACTAATTTTTTTAGATACAGAAACAATCATCATCGATTATAAAACAGGGAAAGAGAACACTAAAAAATACGTTAATCAATTATTAAAATACCAAAACGCTTTACAAGGCATGGGCTACAGAAATATTAAAATGCTATTGGTGTATATTGATACATTGAATGTGGTAGAAGTTAATTAAGCCAGTTAAGATGCTTCATATAATTCCAACAGTTTGGCAATAAAGGTTTGCCATTCATATTTTTTCTTTTCTAATTTTACGTTTTCGGTAAATTCTTTTTCTTTATTGTTTGTAAAATAATCTAATATTTTTTCGGCAATTTTTTTAATATCTGTTTCTACTACATAACCACATTTTTGGTTTGGAACAATTTCTACTAAGCCACCCACATTTGTTACCAACATGGGTTTTTCGTAATAGTACCCAATCATTGTAACACCACTATTAGTAGCATTTCTATAGGTCTGAGCTACTAAATTACTAGCACAAAAGTAATAACGCACATCTTCGTTAGCGATAAACTTATCATGCAAAATGATATGGTTTTGTAAATGATGTTTGGCTATTAAATCTAAGTAAGGTTTTTTATCTTCATAAAATTCGCCAGCAATTAACAATTTAATATTTTGTTTTTTTATATCCTCATTTGCCATGGCTTCTAACAAAATATCTAAACCTTTATAATGCCTAATTAAACCAAAAAATAAAATTAATTTATCATTGGCATTCAAATTTAATTTCTCGCGCGCAACAGTCATTGACACCTGTTCGCCATACGTTTCGTACATTGGGTGTGGGCTATATACTTTGTTTTTATTAAGCGTAAACTTACTAATGTCGTTTAATACGGCTTTACTCATCGCAATAAAACCATGGCAGTTTTTTACAAAGTAGTTGGTAAAAGGCTTATCTCCAAAACGTTTTTCGTGCGGAATAATATTATCAGTTAACGTTAATACTTTTGTTTTGTGTTTTACAAGCTTTGCAATGGTACCTAAACTTGGTCCAAAAAAAGGTAACCAATATCTAAACAAAATAAAATGGGGTTGTTGTTGTTTAATAAATTTAGCAACCTTTAACCAGTTAAAAGGATTTATTGTATTTATTAAGCTATGAATTTTAATGTTTTTTGGGGCTTGTCCACTTGTTTCAAATTGGCTGGAGCCAGGAAATAAAAAATTAGGATATTGTAGTGAATAAGATATAATCTGC
>JAYTRS010000172.1:0-1797 GCA_043746065.1 Bacteroidota bacterium
CAATTTAAGTTTAATACCTAACCCAGCAAAAGAATTAGTAGAATTAAGCTTTAAATCAAATTTACACCAAACGTGGGATATTAGTTTTTATGATAGTAAAGGTAAAATTAATAAACGTAGCTCATACTTAGCAACCATTTCTGGAACAAATAAGTATGCCATTGATTTAAGTGGATTTAATAGAGGGATGTACTTTGTGATAATTAATGATGGAATTCATCAATACAAAAGAAAATTAATAATAGAATAATCTTATTCTTGTTTGTAAGTCTGTATCCTTCTCTCCAAAAGGTTTAAATCTTATCTAATAGATTTAGTGATTTACCCAAAAACTCAATTTGAATTTATTTTTAAGTTAGCAAAATAAGTTGCACAAAAAAGAGGCCATCAATTTTATCTCATTATTTATTGTTACAGAGATTTAAAAAAATTTAAATAAAAAAAACCTCAATTATTTACAATTGAGGTTTTTAAAAATTTATTAATTAAAAATTAATTAGTAATGCTAATTTTCTTTTCTAATTCGTCTATATAAGCTTTAAAGCGTTTATCCGTATCCATTAAATTATTTACCGTACGACAGGCGTGTAAAACGGTAGCATGATCTTTTCCGCCGCAATGCATACCAATTGTAGCAAGGCTTGATTTTGTCATACTCTTGGCAAAAAACATAGCTATTTGACGAGCTTGTACCACTTCGCGTTTACGTGTTTTTGATTTCATCGTATCAATAGCTAAATCAAAATAATCGCACACTACTTTTTGTATATAATCAATGCTTACTTCGCGTGCTGTACTTTTTACAAATTTATCAATCATGGTTTTGGCTAATTCCAAAGTGATTAATTTTTTGTTTAAAGATGATTGTGCTAATAACGAGATTAATGCGCCTTCTAATTCGCGAACGTTTGAAGTAATGCTATAAGCCAAATATTCATTTACTTCTTTTGGTAATTGAATACCTTCGTTGTAAACTTTTTTATCTAAAATAGCAATACGCGTTTCTAAACCTGGCGCTTGTAAATCTGCACTTAAGCCCCATTTAAAGCGTGACAGTAAACGCTGTTCAATGCCTTGAATATCAACTGGGGCACGGTCGGCTGTTAAAATAATTTGTTTACCTAATTGGTGTAAGTGATTAAAAATATGGAAAAAAGAATCTTGTGTTTTTTCTTTGCCAGCAAAGTATTGCACATCGTCAATAATTAACACATCTATCATTTGATAGAAATGAATAAAATCGTTAGTATTATTATTTTTAGTAGCTTCTATAAATTGAGTGATAAATTTTTCACTCTGAACGTATAACACCGTTTTGTTTGGGTGAATTTTTTTAACCTCAATACCAATAGCTTGTGCTAAGTGAGTTTTACCTAAACCAACACCACCATATAATAACAACGGATTAAAGGCATTACCACCCGGCTTTTGAGCAACAGCATAACCTGCACTACGCGCTAAACGGTTACAATCTCCTTCAATAAAATTATCAAAGCTATAGTTAGGATTTAATTGTGATTCAACTTGTACCTTTTTTAAACCTGGTATTACAAATGGATTGCGAATTGAGCTATTGCTAACATCAATTGGCATATTTAAATGTGGGTTTTTTAAATTGGTATTTATATTTGGTAATTTAACCGAAATAGGCGTTTCGGTTTTACCCGAAGCATTATCCATTATAATATTATATTCTAATTTACCTTCGGCACCTAATTCTTTTTTAATTACTTTTTTAATTAAAGTTATATAATGTTCTTCTATCCATTCATAAAAAAATTGCGAGGGTACTTGAAT
>JAYTRS010000173.1:0-5837 GCA_043746065.1 Bacteroidota bacterium
CAAACTTGTTTTGGTTTAAGTTTAAATGAGAGTACTTATTTAAAACAACATCCAAAAAAAATAAATTTGCAGTGGTTTCGTATAATGCTATTAAATTTAAACAGAGAAGATTTTTTTGATAAAAATTTTAATTACCATGCAGGAAATACTGATTTACAGGCACAATTAAAATCAAAAATAGCAATAGAAGAAATTGAAAAAAGTTGGCAAACGGATATTGAAAAATTTAAAAAAATTAGAAAGAAATATTTGTTGTATAAGGATTTTTAAATAATAAACTCTTTTTTTACCAATTCTTTTTCGTCGTTTTTTAGTTCAATAGTGTATTTGCCTTTAGCTAAACCCGCTATAGGGATGTTTAAAGTATAGGTTTGGTTGTTTCCTACCACTGTCCATTGTTTTGTTATTTGACCTACCTCCAGCCCTTTTTCGTTTAAAATGTGTAGCGTTGTATAACACTCTTTACCGTTATCAAAATTTAATTTGCCACGTAATAATAACGGAAACGTTTCCATCCTTCCGCTAGCGTAGTTTATAGTTCTGGTAACAAACGTATACCAGGGTATGGGCTCGTTTTTAATAGTAGCTACTATATTGCGTAAAGGTATAATTAACGAATCGTTAGTAGCTGTTACATTAGCGGTGTTTTGATTATCGCTAATTGCCCAAATGGCTTGTTGCTCGGCATCTGTTTTAAAATTACTTACATTTAAGTAATTTGCTAATAGCACAAGTTTTGTGTCTGCCAATTTATTCACATCGTACTTTGCACCCGCACATGGGCTGCTATTGTGCGCTTGGCAGCAATATCCTTTTACATCAATATATTTATCTTCAAATTTTTTTAACACAATAATTTGTTCTTTTACAACTAAAATATCTTGTTGTTTTTCATCCATCGAATTTAATCTTCTACCAGCCTCAACAGTAATTACTAAACTATCGGGGCTTAAGTTTTTAACCTCCATTTTTATACAATAACCTTGGTATCCGCCTAAACTATGCACTTTTGCCAGTACTAATTTTTCATCTAAGGCTTTTTGTAAGCTTAATGTTTTGTGTGTTGCCTGCAGGTTTAATCCCATTAAAACTAATCCAATAAAAAAATAACCTTTCATGTTTTCCTCCTTTTAAATAAATAATGCAACATTTTTAGTTTGGTTACAAAAATATTTTTGTATTTTTCAATCATCTAAAATTTTAATATGGAAAGATTTACTGGCTTGATAGGAATTGTAGTAATTTTTGGAATTGCTTTTTTATTATCTAACAATAAAAAACGCATTAATTACCGTTTAGTTTTTAGTGGCTTAGCATTACAAATTGTAATTGCTGTATTAGTTTTAAAGGTTGAACCTATTACTCGCTTTTTTGCTTGGCTTGGGCGCGGAATGGGTAAAATAGAGCAGTTTGCATCACAAGGCGCAAGTTTTGTATACGGAGGCATTATGGTGGATACACACGATGGCGCTACAAAAGGTTTTGGTGCACCACACACATTTGTATTTGCGTTTAGCGTAACATCTACCATTATTTTAGTATGTGTATTAGTTTCTATTTTATACCATGTAGGCATTATGCAACGTGTAGTAGCAGTAATTGCACGGGTTATGAATTTTGTAATGCGTGCAAGTGGTGCCGAGGCATTAAGCAATGTAGCGAGTGCATTTGTTGGGCAAGTGGAGGCACAGGTGATGATTAGACCTTATTTACCTACTATGACAAAGTCGGAATTACTTTCCTCTATGGCAGGTAGTATGGCCTGTATTGCTGGTGGTATTTTAATTGTGTATGTAAATATGGGCGCGCCGGCAGAGTATTTATTAACGGCTAGTTTAATGGCAGCTCCAGCGGCCATTGTTATTTCAAAAATTATTTATCCCGAAACCGAAGAATCGCAAACAATGGGAAAAGTAAAACTCGAAATAAAAAAAGAACATACCAATTTAATTGATGCTATTTCGCATGGTGCAGGCGATGGAATGAAAATTGCCATTAATGTAATTGCCATGTTAATTGGCTTTATTGCCCTAATCGCTTTTGTAAATTATTGTTTGGGCAAAATTTATCCCGATTTATCGTTAGATTATATTTTTGGAAAATTGTTTTATCCATTAGCTTGGTGCATGGGTGTACCCGATGCGGATGTGCAGCAAGTAGCAACGATTATGGGGCAAAAATTAACTATTAATGAGTTTGTTGCTTTTGATACCCTTACACATAAATTAGCCACGCCATTAAGCCCTAAAGCCTATATTATTACAAGCTTTGCTATTTGTGGTTTTGCTAATTTTAGCAGTGTAGGGATGCAAATTGGTGGTATAGGCTCCTTAGTACCCGAGCGTAGAGCCGATTTAGCAAAGTTAGGAATAAGAGCATTAATAAGTGGTACACTAGCATCATACCTATCGGCCACCATTGCGGGTATGTTAATTTAAGTTGTTTAAGCTCAATGCAAACATCTGCCTGTTAATTAATTGTTTTATTGCAGGTATAACATGTCTCCAATAAAAATAACTTCGTGTATTAATTAAATTTTTTTGTGAGCACAACCCTAACCAAAAAACGTTTACGCACATCAGGCATTACCGTAATAATAAGCTTAGCCTTGGTATTATTTATGCTTGGAGCTTTGGGCTTATTGGTTATTAATGCTAACAAACTAACCGTACATTTTAAAGAAAACATTGGCTTTCAGGTTTTTTTAAAAGATACCGCCACAGCAGCACAAACGGATGCTTTAGTACAGGAAATTAGTAATGCAAATTATGCTAAAAGCGTAACCTTAATTAGCAAACAACAAGCCGCCGAAAAATTAAAAGCCGATTTGGGTGAAGATTTTATTTTATTATTAGGGAGCAACCCCTTGTTAAATTCGATAGAAGTAAAGCTTAACGCAAATTATGCCAATGCAGATACATTACAAATTGTAGAAAAAGCTTTATTACAAAAAGCCTTTGTTAAAGAGGTAGTATATCAAAAAGATATGATAAACTCTTTAAATAAAAACACAAAAGCCATTGCTTTTTTTATATTAATATTTAGTGGCGCCTTGCTGGTAGTGGCTATAGCGCTTATAAATAATACCATTCGTTTATCTATATACTCCCAACGTTTTTTAATACGCACTATGTATTTGGTAGGGGCTACACGCTCATTTATTAGCAAGCCCTTTATTTTTAAAGGTATAAGGCAGGGTATAATTGCAGGGGTAATTGCAGGTATTTTGTTGGCGGGTTTTTTAGTGCTCAGCACACGCTTTGTACCAGATTTGTTGGAGCTACAAGACGAAAATGTTTTAGTTATTTTATTTGTTTCTATTATATTAATTGGCGTAATCATATCCGCATTTAGCGCCCTAACCTCGGTTTTACGCTACTTAAAATTAAAAACTAGCGATTTATACTTTTAAATTTTAAACATTCTTAACCTTTTGATATTGTAATTTATTAGTAAATTTGTGTATTAATACACACAATTATGGAAACAAATTTTAGAAATACCCCAATAGAAAAAATACAATCGGCTACAATCGTTAGCGAAAACAAATTATTACGCTCTGCTTTTGCTTGGATGGCAGTAGCAATGGTACTTACAACTATATCTTCTTTGCTATTTGCATTTGTACCACAACTTACAAGTTTATTGTTAGAGCCAACTGAATTTGGCTTTAAACCTACAATTTTAGCATACGTTGTAATGTTTGCTCCATTACTTTTTGTGTTAGCTATGAGTTTTGGTATAAATAAAATGAACTATTTAACCTTAGTAGGCGTATTTGCAGCCTATGCTATTATTAATGGTATTAGTTTTAGTTTTATTTTCTTTGTGTATAATATTGGCTCAATCGTAAATGTATTTTTAAGCACCTCGGCATTATTTGCTATTATGGCAATTGCAGGTTATACCACTAAAACCGATTTAACTAAAATGGGTAATATTTTAATGATTGGTTTAATTGGTATTGTAGTAGCATCGTTAATTAATATGTTTATGCACAGTGCTAAAATGGATTATATTATTAGCATTTTAGGTGTAGTTATATTTACAGGCTTAACCGCTTGGGATGTACAAAAAATTAAAGTAATGGGCGAAAATGCTGATGATAGCGAGCAAAGTAAAAAAATGGGTGTTATGGGCGCATTAACGTTGTATATGGATTTTATAAACTTATTTTTATTTTTATTACGTTTATTTGGCGGAAGAAAAGATTAATCTTTTAAATTAAATTCTAACAAAAAAAGTCGGGTGCATATACCCCGGCTTTTTTTGTTACATAAAACCAATAATTTTTTCGCTACAAACCCAACACTAGTTACAAAAGCTAAAATTGTTAAAATAATTGTAAATTTGAGCTAGATTTAAAAAATTAACACATCATTACTTTTAACATGAACAAACAAATAAAAAACGTAGAGTACGGCTTAGAAAAAATATTTGAAGGCGCACAAGATTTTTTACCCCTTTTAGGAACCGATTATGTAGAGTTTTACGTAGGTAACGCCAAGCAAGCCGCCCACTATTATAAAACAGCATTTGGCTACCAATCATATGCCTACGCAGGGTTAGAAACCGGCTTAAAAGACCGTACCTCTTATGTTTTAAAACAAGATAAAATTCGCTTAGTATTAACCACCGCTTTAAATAGCGATTCGCCTATTGGCGAGCACGTTAAAAAACATGGCGATGGTGTAAAAGTAATTGCCCTTTGGGTTGATGATGCTCGCAAAGCGTTTGAAGAAACTACCAAACGCGGTGCTAAATCCTTTATGCAACCCACTGTTGAGAGTGATGAGCAGGGCGAAGTTATCCGCTCTGGTATTTATACTTATGGCGAAACGGTACACATTTTTGTAGAACGTAAAAACTACAAAGGAATATTTTTACCTGGTTTTAAAGAGTGGAAAAGCGATTATAACCCTACATCCGTTGGCTTAAAATTTATCGACCACATGGTGGGTAACGTAGGGTGGAACCAAATGAACGCTACCGTAAAATGGTACGAAGATGTAATGGGTTTTGTGAATTTTTTAAGTTTTGACGATAAACAAATTACCACGGAGTACAGCGCTTTAATGAGTAAGGTAATGAGCAATGGTAATGGGCGTATAAAATTTCCTATTAACGAACCAGCCGAAGGAAAAAAGAAATCGCAAATAGAAGAATATATTGATTTTTATGAAGGTGCAGGTGTACAACACTTAGCTCTAGCTACTGATGATATCATTAAAACCGTTGCCGAGCTTAGGGCAAGAGGTATAGAGTTTTTACCTCCGCCTCCACAAGCTTATTATGATGATATTCCTCGCCGCTTAGGTGTGCACATGGATATAATGAAAGAGGATATTAAAGAATTACAACGCTTAAGCATTTTGGTAGATGCTGATGAAGAAGGATATTTATTACAAATATTTACAAAACCTGTTGAAGATAGACCAACCCTTTTTTACGAAGTAATACAACGTATGGGCGCAAAAGGCTTTGGTGCAGGCAATTTTAAAGCATTATTTGAAAGTATTGAACGCGAGCAAGCCCTACGAGGAACGCTTTAAGATATATTTTACAATTTAAAAAAAAACAGTATCTTTGCGAACGCAAAATGCAGGTGTGGCGTAATTGGCAGCCGCGCCAGACTTAGGATCTGGTGCCGAAAGGCGTGGGGGTTCGAGTCCCTTCACCTGTACTTCAAGGGAAAGCACCTTATTAATAGGGTGCTTTTCTTTTGTGCTATTGCTAAACCCCTTGTTATTAAAGCAAAGTAGGGCAACAGCATCTTCAATTGTAGCGGTTCGACACTTGTTTTTTTCAAATATCAATTTTTTTGGAAAAACCGAACC
>JAYTRS010000174.1:0-5833 GCA_043746065.1 Bacteroidota bacterium
TTACACTTACCAAAACGCCAACTCGTATTATTTCAGTTGTACCCTCGCAATCTGAATTTTTGTGGCATATTGGTATACAAAAACAATTAGTAGGCATTACAAAATTTTGTATTCATCCAACCGAAATGTTTAAGAGCATTGAAAGAGTAGGGGGAACAAAAAAATTAAATATTGATAAAATTAGAGCTCTGAAACCAGATTTAATAATTGCAAATAAAGAAGAAAATAATAAAACAGAAATAGAATTATTACAAAAAGAATTTAATGTTTGGATAAGCGATATTTATAATTTTAACGACGCATTTAAAATGATGAAACTACTTGCCCTATTTTTAAATAAAGAAGCTGAAGTTAAAGTTTTAATTACACAAATAAAAAAATCGTTACTATCAATTAAAAATATATTTAACAAAAAAACAGTAGCTTATTTTATTTGGTACAAGCCATACATGTTAGCTGCTAACGATACCTATATAGATTTTATTTTAAATTATATAGGTTTAAAAAACGTAGCTTTAAAGCTAAATCGTTATCCAACTATTGATATTGAAAGTTTACAAAATTTAAAGCCACAACTTTGTTTTTTATCAAGCGAACCTTTTCCGTTTAAACAAAAACATGTATTAGAATTACAACAGCACTTACCAAATAGCAAAATAATAATTGTAGATGGAGAAGTATTTAGTTGGTATGGCACACGTATGTTGCATTTAGAAGAATATATTAAATCTTTATTACTAGCGATTTAAAGATATTTTTATCTTCTATTTTATATTTAACTTCCTTTAAATTTACTTGTTAATAAAAAAAGTTTTAATTTTTAATAAAATGTTATAGTTTTATATAAATGACAGTTAAAGAAGAAACACAAAAATTATATTATTCTATTAGCGAAGTAAGCCAAATGTTTGAAATAAACGCAAGCACTATTCGTTTTTGGGAAAAAGAGTTTGAAGCATTAAAGCCAACAAAAAACAAAAAAGGCAATAGGTTATTTACTCAAAAAGACATTAATTACTTACAACAAATTGTTGAATTAATAAAAAAACAAGGTTTTACAATACAGGGCGCTAAAGAACAATTAAAAAATAAACCTGTTAAAAAAGTTGCAACTACTAGTATATCTAATCCTAATGGCGAAGTAATTAATAAATTAAATACCATTAAACAAAAATTAATTAATTTAAGAGATAACGTTTAATTTTGGCGGTAAGTGCTGAAGAAAAACTTTTACCAGTTTTAGGAGCACAGTTTCAAAATTGGTTTGCTTCTATTGGCAAATAAATTTATTTTTTTATTTACTTTTTTCAATTTCAAAGCCAAAATCCATTATAAGGGGTAGGGGGTCTACTCTCATGGCTTGTTCAAATGTAAATTGATATTTACCCGCTTTAGGAAAGCGAATATTTTTTTTAATGGGTATTTTAAAATCAAAAATATCGCCAGCACCACTGCCTTGCCATTCGCCTTTTTCATTCGCTAAAACTACTTCCATCGTATCGCTTAAGGTTTTTCCGTCAGGATATTTTGTGGTAACAAATAAAAATAAATTGCTATAAGGATAACTATCGGCATGGCGTACCATTAACGAAATAGTGTTTAACGATTCTACATCCGTAATATCTACATCAAATACAGCTTTATCTTTTACAAACCACTCGTTTTCTTTAAAGGTTTGGTATTTACTAAATACAGTATTTTTGTTACAGGCTGTAAATACAAATAGCAAGCTAAAAGCAATTACTAATTTATTGTGGTGGGTTATTAGTTTTGTTAGCGTCATTGTTTGGTGTGGTATTATTTTTATTGTTGTTATGATGAGGCTTACGGTGTTGTGGTTTGTTTTGATTAGGGTTTGGTTTAGTGTTTTTAACCTGATTAGGATTTGGGTTATTTTGCCCTTGCGGTTTTTTTTGTACACGCTCAGGGTTAGTCTCTACGCTTAAAGTTACAGGCTTTTTGTGCTGACTTTTTTTGTTAGGATTATTTTTAAAGTTTGGTTTGTTACTTTTGGTTCTATCAAAACGCGTTAGGCTATCTTGCCCCACTACGTTTTCAAAGCTATGTTCAACTACTTTTATTTTATTAGTTTCTTTAAATGCTACTTTAAAATCGTCAGGCAATTCACCTTTTTCGTTAGCTTCTAATACTTCTTTTACTAAGGTAACACTTAGGGGGATAAATACATCGGGTTCGCTACGGTAACTAAAATACATGGTGCGTTTAAAAATATCCGTTTTTTGTAAAAAAGCTTCGCCCTTTTTTGTTTTTAAGCGTTTACCTTCCATTTCAGGAAATTCTTTTAAGGCATCTACATAACTATCTAATTCATAATTTAAACAGCATTTTAATTTACCACATTGTCCAGCTAATTTTAAAGGGTTAAGCGATAATTGTTGGTAACGTGCAGCGCTGGTACTAACGGCTCTAAAATCGGTAAGCCAGGTGCTACAACATAATTCACGTCCGCAGGCGCCAATACCGCCTAAACGAGCGGCTTCCTGCCTTGCACCAATTTGTTTCATTTCAATTCTAACGCCAAATTCTGCAGCTAAAACCTTTATTAACTCTCTAAAATCTACACGTGCTTCGGCGGTATAATAAAATACAGCTTTTGATTTATCGCCTTGATATTCTACATCGCTTAATTTCATGGCTAAGCCTAATTTTAAAGCAATGGTGCGAGCTTTATACATGGTATCAACTTCTAGTGCTTGCGCCTCTTTCCATTTATCAATATCGCTTTGTTTTGCCTTACGGTATATTTTTTTAACTTCTTCGCTATCGGCTTTAATATTGTGTTTTTTTAATTGGAGTTTAACTAATTCTCCCGTTAAACTAACTATTCCAATATCGTGCCCACTAGTGGTTTCAACGGCTACAGCATCGCCTACGTTTAAACTAAGGTTATTTACGTTTTTATAATATTCTTTACGCGAATTTTTAAAGCGTATTTCTAATATAGGAAAGGTAGATTGGCCCTCCGGTAAATTCATATTACCCAACCAATCAAAAACAGTTAATTTATTGCAACCACTGTCTGTACCACAAGAGCCGTTATTATTACACCCTTTTGGTATTCCATTACTTTCGGTACTACATCCACTACTACATCCCATGTATTAAATTTAATGCTTAAAGATAGGTAATTTTTGCCATTTTAAATGGGTAGATAAAACACTTATTCACAATGTAAACATTAAAAACTTTATATAATTACGCTACAACTATTAATTACCGCTTTAAAAAATAAATTAAGTATTTTTACACTTCATATAATTGTAACGATGAAACATTTTTTTTTATTTTTGTTTGTAATAAGTTTAAGCTGCATTAAAGCTCAACAAGCTTGGGATTTGCAGCAATGTATTAGTTATGCTACAAATCATAATATTAGTTTAAAGCAAAGTGCCTTAACTAACGAATTAAATAAAAATAATACCATACAAAGTAAAGCAGGTATTTTACCTACTTTAAATTTAGGCGCATCGCATACTTATAACTTTGGTCAAACTATTGATAGGTTTACCAATACGTTTGCCAATACGCAAGTATTATCTCAAAATTTTTATATAAGTAGTAATGTGGTTTTATGGAGCGGCTTAAGCCAGTACAATACCATTAAAGCCAATGAATACAAATATTTAAGCGGTGTTGAAAATTTAAAACAACAGCAAAACGATTTAAGTTTAAATGTGGCCAACGCTTACATTACTTTAATTTTTACCGACGAGTTATTAAAAATTTCGACCAACCAATATGCTATTACTAAAGAGCAGCTAGAGCGTACACAAAAATTAGTTACTGCTGGTGCCTTGGCTAAAAGTGTAGAGTATGATGTAAAAGCCCAATTAGCAAGCGAAGATGTAAATATTACCACAGCCGATAATAATTACCAATTAGCACTTTTAAACTTAAAGCAACTGTTAAATTTAGATACTGTTACCAATTTTAGTATTGCTAAGCCAAATATTGATGTGCAAGAAAATACTTTACTAGCAAATAACATTCAGTATGTATACGAAACGGCTTTAAAAAACCAACCAAGTATAAAAAGTGCTGAATATAACATTAAAAGTGCCGAAAAAACATTGGCTGCTAGTAAAGGTAAAATAAGCCCCAGCCTTAGCTTAACGGGTAGTATGGGTACTGGTTATTCTGGTTTGGGTAAAGAATTTGTAAGTGCTAATATTAGTGGGTTTCAAGCAAGTGGCATTACTAATAAAGGCGATACTGTATTTACACCAATTACAAATTATGTAACTCGTAAAAAGCCATTTGCTGACCAGTTTAAAGATAATGTAAATAAAAGTATTGGTTTTACTTTAAATGTGCCTTTATATAACGGGTTACAAACACACACCGCTGTAAAAAACGCAAAAATAAATGCATTAAATGCACGTTTTAGCCAAGATTTGGTAGAACAAAATTTATACAAAACCATTGCTCAAGCCTTTGCTAATGCTAAGGCCGCTTTAAATAAATATAACGCTACCAAAGCAAGTGTGGATGCCGCTAACGAATCGTTTAAATATGCACAACAAAAATTTAATGCTGGAGCCATTAGTGCTTTTGATTTTAATTCTGCTAAAAACCGCTTGTTTGCTGCCGAAAGTAATTTGCTACAAAGTAAATACGACTACATTTTTAAATTAAAGGTGTTGGATTATTATCAGGGTAAGCCACTAACGTTATAAATAAAAAATAATGTGTTATCGCATTTTTATAGCTTTATTTTTTTACACTTCTATTTATTTTTCTCAAACCCAAGCAGTAAAGTGGAATTATGTAGGCCCAAAACAAACTACAGAACAAGTAAAAGGCTTATTTCAAAGTGTTTGGGTAGATAGTACAAACGCAAATTATGTATTAGCGGGTAGCGCTTGTGGCGGTTTATTTAAAACCCAAAATGCATTAGATAGTTTGCCCAATTGGGAAAATATAACAGATACTTACCAAGGTATAAATTTTGGTATAAGTGATATTGTTGTAAAACCTAATACTAATAATAAAACAATTTATGTAAGCACTGCGCAAATTGGTGGGGGCATGCCCGAAACCTACGGTAATGGTATTTTAAAAACAGTAGATGGAGGGCTAACTTGGCAAACTATTGGGCCAAAAGCCGAACGAGAAAATTTGTTTCCATTATATGGGTTAAAAGCAAATCCACAAAATATAAATGAAATGATAGCCTACTCAAATCATAATGTATATATAACAAAGAATGATTGGCTAACATTTAAAAAAATAGAGTTTCCTATAAAAGATGTAACGGAAGGGTATAAAAATTGGAGCATTTGCGATGTTGAATTTGCACCTTTTGAAGCTGGAAAGTTTTATGTAGGTTCCAAAACGTATAACTATTACGAACCCAAATTATTTGTATGTACTAATTTTGGTGAAAACTTAAAGGATATTACGCCTAACTTAAATAAAGGCGAACGTATTGAAATAGCAACTATTTTTTCACCTAAATATAAAGGTAAATTTTATATTGCTACTGGATGGGGCGAAGTGTTTATACAATATTTTAATGGAGAAGTATTTAGTAATAATATTAACCCACAAGGTATTGTACAAGCTAATGGTGGTGCTTATTTTAATTTAGAGTTTGAAGTCAATCAAATAGATACAAGTGTAATGTATATTGCCATGACAGAGGTATCGCGAAGTTTAGATGGAGGGAAAACATTTAATAAAATCACAAGCTATAATGCGCATAACACACATGCAGATGTAAGGGCAATGCAAATTAGTAATAGCACTTATAAAGGCTTAAACGATAAATTATTTTTAGCAAATGATGGTGGTATTTCGTATTTACAAAATT
>JAYTRS010000175.1:0-5831 GCA_043746065.1 Bacteroidota bacterium
AAAATGGCTCTAAAACTGGTGTTTGGACAAATTGGGACGAAAACGGAACCATTGTAAGCACAAAAAATTACGCCTCGGTTAATTAATCTTATCTCATCAATTCTATTTTTAATTCTGCAACGCCATTTACCGCTGTTTGCTTAATGTGTTTTAAGCCTTTAATGTAATCTAAATTAAAATCGCTAGGGTCTATAAGCCATTTGGGTGTATATGCACTTACATAACTTAGCAAACCTGCTGCAGGATATACATTTAGCGATGTACCAATAACTACAAATAAATCGGCTTTTTCGGCAATAGCGTAGGCATTTTCCATTTCGGGAACCATTTCGCCAAACCAAACAATATGCGGGCGTAGTTGCGAACCTTTTTCACATTTTTCGCCTAACAAAATGTCGGCTTTTTTTAATGGATAAATTAATGTTTCATAAACTGAACTTCGGGCTTTCATAATTTCGCCGTGCAAATGCAGTACTTTTTTACTACCCGCACGCTCGTGCAAATCATCAATATTTTGAGTAATAATATGGGTATCAAACGTTTTTTGTAAATCGGCTAAAAAACTATGCATAGCATTTGGTTTAGCTTCCATAACTTGTTTGCGGCGTTGGTTATAAAAATGTAATACTAATTCTTTATTTTTATGCCAAGCTTCGGGGGTTGCTACATCTTCAATTTTAAATTCTTCCCACAAGCCTCCACTATCGCGAAAGGTTTTAATACCACTTTCGGCGCTAACACCAGCTCCTGTAAAAATAACCAAACGTTTTTTAGCCATTGTGTATTATAAATTTTCTTTTACAAATTTTAATATTTTTGAGTAGATGTGTAAACGCGTTAAACCACCACTAATACCATGATTTTTATTTGGGTAAATCATAAAATCAAAAGGTATATTATATTTTACTAATGCTGCAGCTAACTCCATACTGTTTTGTAAATGCACATTATCATCGGCACTGCCATGTATTAATAAATATTTACCTTTTATATTTTTTACAAAATTGGTGGGCGAATTATCTTCGTAACCGCTTTTATTATCTTGTGGTTTACGTAAAAAACGTTCGGTATAAATATTATCATAATATTTCCAATTGGTTACGGGTGCTACCGAAATAGCTGCCTTAATTACATCGGCACCTTTACTAATCATTAATGCGGCCATATAGCCACCGTAGCTCCAACCTTGGAAACCAATACGTGTTTTATCAACGTATGATAAATTGCCTAAATATTTTGCAGTTTCAATTTGATCTATGGTTTCTAATTTACCCAACTGCATATAAGTACTGTGCTTAAATTCTCGTCCACGCCCCATAGTGCCACGCCCATCAACACACACTACCATATAACCTTCTTGGTTTAGTAAATTATGCCAAGCGTATTCAAATGCATCAAAGGTATTATTACACTCGTTACTACCAGGGCCGTTGTAGGCATACATATATACAGGGTATTTTTTTGTTGAATCGAACTGATGAGGTTTTTGCATAAAGCCATTTAACTCAACGCCTTCGGAGGTTTTAAATTTAAAAAATGTGCGTGGCGATAGGGTATAATTTTTTAAACGATTTTTTAAATCGGCATTATCTTCTAATACTTTTAAGCTGTTGCCCTTAATATCACATAACTCGTAAACGGGCGGGGTATTGGCATTGCTGTAACTTGAGGTGTAATATTTAAAGCCGGGGGTAAATTCAAAATCGTTAAATCCATCTTTGGTTGATAAGCGTTTTTTATCTTTTCCATTTAATTTAATACTATATACATCGCGATTAATGGCGCCGTTTTCAGTGCTTGTGTAATATAAAGTATTGGTAGTTTCGTCAAAACCTTTAAACTCCATTACATCCCAATTTCCTTTTGTAATTTGATTGATGAGCTTTCCTGTAATGTCGTAATAATATAAGTGGTTATAATTATCGCCTTCGTGGCTAATAATAAAGCCTTTATTTCCTACAAAGGTTAAATCATCTGTAATATCAATATAGGTTTTGGCTTCGTTGGTAAACACGCTAATGCCTTTACCACCAATGGCATCAGCAAAAATTAAATCTAATTTATTTTGTAAACGGTTTAAACGCTGAACCGCTAAAACCAAAGGATTGTTGGTAAATTGTATGCGTGGGATGTAAATATCATTATCGCTACCAATATCAACAGTAGTAGTTTTAACGCCAATTGCATCGTAAACAAGCACCGAAACTATGGAGTTATCTTCGCCTGCTTTAGGGTATTTAAAGGTAGTTTTATCGGGGTATAAATTATTATTATACAAATCCATACTGTATTCTTTTACGTTTGTTTCGTTAAACTTTACGTAAGCCAAATACTGGCTATTACTGCTCCAATCAAAATAATCGGCTTTGCTAAATTCTTCTTCATATACCCAATCGCCCCAACCGTTTTTAATTTTATTGTATTCGCCATCAGTAGTTACGGCAACTTCTGTGCCCGTGTTTAAATTCTTTATGTATAAATTGTTTTCGCGCACAAAAGCAATTTGTATGCCATCAGGTGCAAATAGCGGAAAAAATTGCTTGCCTTTATCGCATAATTCTACTGTTTTTTTTGTGGCAATATCATAAATAAAATAATTTGCCTTTGGCGAACGGCGATATACGTTTTCTTTAGCTTCAAACAATAGTAATTTATCTTCGTTTGGACTAAATTGGTAAGTCGTTAAATCTAAAGTTTTATTATTAAATTTTATATCGCTGGCATTTACTAATTCTTTTATTTTTTTGCCCGATTTAATTTCGTATTGGCATAATACATTTTGCCCAGCAATTTGTTCAATATCTACATAATGTAAGCCGTCATTCATAACATTAAAGCCTTCGGCCGATTTTGGATAAAATGCTTTTTTTACCCAAATATCCTCTAAAGTAATTTTTTGTTGTGCAAAAAATAAAGTTGGAATTAAAGCAATTAATAAAATTAACTTCTTCATATAAATAGTTTTTTTATAGTTTTAAAATGTGAATTTAAGCAATTAACATTGCTTTGGCAATAATTATTTAGAACCAAAATTTTAAGTATGAATGGATTGTGTACCTTAGTATGATTAATACCATTGTTATATACAGCACCAAAAGTAGCAACCGTTTAACGTATTGTTTAAACACCTTATTTAATGAAGGTTTGGGAATTAATTATAAAGTAATTTTTGATGTTGAGAAATTTAAAAACACAGAGGGTTTTAAGCTAAACTATTCTGAAACTACAATTGAAAATTGCTTACAAATAAAACCACATACCATTTTATTTGACTTTGGTATAAAAGATTATTTGGTAGAAGTAAATACACATGAGCATTTTGAAAAAATATTTTTTAAAACATCTAACTTACAAATACCTTTTGATGTATTTGGCGCTACGTTTTGGCTATTAAGCCGCTACGAGGAATATTTACCTCATAAAATAGATAAGCATAATAGATTTAATTTTAAATCGAGTTTAGCCTACCAATATAATTTTATTGATAAACCATTAGTAAATAAATGGCTTGCAGAGTTAAAAACGCTTTTATTAAACATAAATGCTACGCTTGAGTTTAAACCAAAAACATATACTTTTTTATCGAGTTTAGATATTGATAATGCTTATAAATATAAATACAAAGGCTTTGTAAGAACATTGGCAGGGTATGTAAGCGATTTAATTGCTAAAAATTTTAAATCTATTCATGAAAGAACCAAGGTGATTTTAAAAAAAACTACCGACCCTTTTGATTGTTATAGCTTTTTAATTGATACCCATAACGCATTAAATATTAATAGCATTTACTTTTTTTTATTGGGCGATTATGGTGTAAACGATAAAAATCATTCGGCTACAAACTTGCGTTTTCAAACCTTAATAAAAAGTATTGCCGATTATAGTATGGTAGGTGTTCATCCCTCTTATGGTTCGAGAGAAAATTTACAACAATTAAAAATTGAAATAAATAGACTCTCTACTATTACGCATAAAAATATTCGTAAAAGCCGACAACATTTTTCGGTTTTAAATTTTCCAAATACATACAAAATGCTGTTGCAAGCAGGCATTATTGAAGATTACAGCATGGGTTACACCAATTACAACGGTTTTAGAGCCTCGTATTGTTATGCTTATAATTGGTATAATTTAGATGATGAACAAATTACGCCCTTGGTTATACATCCATTTTGTATTGCCGAAAGTACATTGATTTATTATTCTAAAATAGAAAATAAAGACCTATTAGAATTAGCAGTACCATTAATTAACGAAGTAAAAAAGTATAACGGACAGTTAATATCCATATTTCATAACGATACCTTTGATGATAAAATTAAAAACTTTTACATTGAATTTTTAAAAAAATGTACTTCGCAAAACTAAGCCTCTACTAAAAAAATTTTGTTTATTGTTTGAAGATGTTTTTCTATAATTATTTTTCGTTTTAAGCTTAACTTGGGTGTAATTTCGCCGCCTTCAACTGTCCAGTTGGCGTTAATTAGTTCGCAGCGTTTTAGCTGTTCGTGTGGTGCTAAAGTCTGATTGAGTACTTTAATATGATTGGTTATTAATTTTTTTAATTCTTCGTTATTTAACATGGCTTCATTATCAAGCCACTCAATATTATTATTTGTACAATACTCTTTAAAATTTGTAAACGACGGAATAATAATAGCCGAAACAAATTTTTGTCCTTCGCCCACCACCATACATTGCGAAACATATTTATTTTCTTTTAATTTGTTTTCTAACATGACCGGCGCAATATATTTGCCGGCACTATTTTTAAAAATTTCTTTTTTACGATCGGTAATTTTTAAAAACTTATTGTCTATAAATTGCCCAACATCGCCCGTATGAAACCATCCTTGGCTATCAATAGCTTCTTTAGTTGCTTGGGGGTTTTTATAATAACCTAACATTAAGCTTGGCCCACGCATTAAAATTTCGCCATCTTCTTCGGCAATTTTAACTTCTAAATTTTGAACAATAGGTCCTACTGTACTAAACATAATTTCGTTTTTACCAAAACGATTAACGGCAACCACTACACAGGTTTCGGTTAAACCATAGCCTTGCAACATCGTTAATTTAGCACAAAAAAAGATACGCTCTAAACGTGTATTTAAGGCAGCGCCGCCACTTACAATACATACAATGTTTCCGCCCACAGCTGCGCGCCATTTTTTATACACTAAAACATCGCATAATTTCCGTTGTAATTCGTACCAAATGCCATTAGCCCCATTTAATTCATATTTTTCGGCCAAACAAATACTTAAATCAAATACATATTTTTTAAAACCAGTAAGCTTATCGCCTGCGGCACAAATTTTTTCTAAAACACGTTCAATTACTCTTGGTACTGCTACAAATATTTGTGGATGTATTTCGCGGCAATTATCGCCAATGGTTTCAAAATTTTCGGCATAATAAATACTAACGCCATGAAACAAATAAAGTGTATTTAAAAAACGTTCATATACATGGTTTAATGGTAAAAAACTTAGCGCTCGCCACGAAGTTTTAAAAGGTGCAAAATCTTGGCAAGCTTTTACATTACTCAGCATATTTTTATGAGAAATCATAACACCTTTTGGAACCCCCGTAGTACCCGACGTATAAAGAATAGTAAGTAAATCGTTTTCAGAAATTGTAGTTTTTATTGTAGCAATTTTTTCTATTGCTAAATGTTGTTTGCCTATTTGTAAAAATTCTGAAAAATGTTTTACCCCATCAATACTATTAAAACTAAAAACAGTTTTTAGGTAAGGTAATTCACTTTCAATTGCTACCAATTTTTGATAGATAACTTTATCTGAAATAAAAATTAGTTTTGCTTCGCT
>JAYTRS010000176.1:0-1790 GCA_043746065.1 Bacteroidota bacterium
CGTCGTTTAGAGATTTTATTGTAAGTAATAGTGCGTTGTAAATTGCATTTAAATCGATGAATAGACCCCAAACGTGTTTTGGCGTGTTTGGTTTTACAGGCCTCAACACGTTTGCGCCACAATTTATAAGAGCTAAATTTTAATGTGCTTTTCATTAACGCTTTCACTTCGCTTTCATTTAACCCGAACTGAAATTTAATAGCGTCAAAGGTTGTTCTATCTTCCCATGCCATTTCAATAACTCGGTTTATATCTAATTGTGAAAGGGTAACTTTAATTGGCTCAACTACTATTTGCATATATGCCATTGGCGACGGCAAATCACTATAATAACAGTATGTGTTTTCCTCAACGTTCATACTAAATTAGTGATTAAAAATTTCCTCTACTTTTTTATACCGGTAATCAAACACTTCTTTTATTTGTTTTTTTACAAATAAATTATTTCCAATTTTTCCAATAAAACCTAAAGGCATTTTATAATGTACCAAATCATACATTTCAACACCTTGAGGCACTTCTTTTAAAAAATGTTTATGGTGCCAAAAAGTATAAGGCCCAAAACGCTGTTCATCAACAAAATATTCGTTTTCTTTTACATGTGTAATTTCAGTAACCCAATGTAATTTAATATTCATTATAGGCTTTACATAATATTCAATAATTTGCCCTTCATACATTTTGTCTCCGCCTAAATTGTTAAGTATTTCAAAACCCATATACTCAGGTGTAATAGTTGCCAAATTTTTAGGCGAACTCATAAATTCCCAAACGGTTTTAATATCGCTTTTTATAAGTTGGTTAGTTTGTAAAGTATGTAGCATAGTTTTATTTTGTTTAACAAATATACTAAAAAATTAAACAAAAAAATTATAATTGATAAAATATAAACTAACCTGTTAATGCAAATAGCACTTCTTTATATAGAAAGTAAATGATTGATGGCAACGTAAACTGCTGAATTTGCACTACTAAAACTAAAAAAGGGGCTAAAAACCCCTTTTTTTAAACAAACATTGTGACTGTTTACTTTAAATGTATTTTAATAAATGCTATTGCGTTTTTAAAAGCATCGTCTGCAAATTCTTTATTAAACTTTGGATTGCTAGGATTAGCAAATGCATGGTCGGCATTATAGGCTTTTACTTCCAAACTTTTTTTTGCAGTTTTCATATTTACTTCAAATTTCGAAACCATTTCTTTATTAATCCATTGGTCTTGTTCTGGCCAAACAAATAAAATGGGCGCATTTAATGTTTTTAATTTTTCGGTTTTTTCTTCAGGCATTCCATAATACATTACGCATGCTTTGCTTTGTTTGCCCGCAAGTAAGGCAGATTGCATACTCCAGCCACCGCCAAAGCACCAACCAATTGTAGCAATATTTGCTTTAGACCCAACATGATTAATTACTCCTTTAATAATGGCTTCTGCTCTTTCGCTTTTAACACTTTGCATATATTTTGCAGCAGAATCTTTTACAGATGCTACTTTTTTATCATATAAGTCAATGGCTATAACATTAACATTCCCCAGCGTATTAAATAATTTTTCAGATTCTTGCTTGATGTAATCGTTTAAACCCCACCACTCGTGTATTACAAACACGTAATTATTTGTAGGGGCTGTGGCCTTAATTTCATAGGCATATCCTTCTTTACCATCTGTTGTTTTAAAAGAAATTTCTTTTCCAATAGGATTTGCTAACGTAAAAGGTAATGGATCTAAATGGGTTGCAACAAATTTTTCGTTATGCGTTAACATTGCAAATGTCTTTGTAGATTCTGATT
>JAYTRS010000177.1:0-1787 GCA_043746065.1 Bacteroidota bacterium
ACAATTTTATAGGTAATAAATATGCTAGTAACAAACCGATAAAATGGTTTACTTATTCAGCAAAAGATTCGGTAAAAAAGTGGTTGTATACGGCTTATAAAACATCTAATGACAGCCTTAGAGTTGGCACAAAAAAAAATGTCGCAACAGCTACAAATATTACATTAGAAACAGTGGCATATGAAAATGGAAAGAAAGATAATTATACTATTAATAAACTAACTAATAGCATCAACTTAAATGGTAAAGACTCTATTCCAATAGATACTTCAAAATTTTCAGTTACCATATTTACTGACAAATATGGTGTAGATGCGGTCTATGTAAAAGCAGCCGTAGATGCTGTACAGCAATTTACCAAAAAGCAAATAAGTTGTACAATTATAAGTGACCCTAACGAGTTATCACAAATTAATAATTTAGTGTTTTGGTTAAGCGAAAAACCACTACCAAATCTAGATAAAAAAGTAAAAATTATACAATATGCAACTGGTAGAATATTAGATACAGTAACTTGGCTTGACGATACAAAAACACCAGTAAGCAAAACTGTAATTGGAAAGAATAATACCATCACCATTTGGCAAGATGGGTTCGGAAATCCATTGTTAAGTGTTGCGGCTGACAACCATAATTTGTATTATTTACATACGCATTTTAATCCTTCATGGAATGATATAGTTTGGCTGGAAAATTTTCCTAAACTAATACTATCAATACTTTTAGAAGATTATCAGATACAAAATTATATTGTAAAAAATGATAAACGCATTATTGATCAGCAACAATTATCCGTTTCAAATGGCAATACATTAAATAAGAAAACTGATCTTATTCAATATGTGCTAAAAGATATAACACCAATTTTTTGGCTACTTGCTTTTATTATATTTTTTGTTGAAAGATTACTGTCTTTTAAATCTTATAACCCTATAACTGATGGTAGATAGTAAAGGCAAAAATATTATACAATCTTTACAAAAAAAGTGGCAACTACAATCACTTTTATCTTTTGTGTTGCTATGTTCGGCTGTAAGTATTTTTGTAATTGCTATTATTCAAAAATGGTTGCCAAATGTATTTTGGCTTAGTATAATTATTATATTAATCATAAATGCAATTATTGTAATAAAAAGTAAATATTGGCAAGTTACTGAAGCAGATATTTCACAATATTTAAACCGACGTTATCCATCATTAGAAGATAGCAGTGATATGCTGCTAAAGCCTTTAAACCAACTACCACTTTTACAACAACTACAGGTTCAAAAAATTGATTATACTATAGCATTAATTAACCCAAAAAATCCTATTAATAAAAAAATAAAAAAATCTTTAATTGCAATAGCAGCATGTCTTTTACTCACTTTTATTATTACAAATATTAAGTTTAATAATAGCAATACAACACCACAAAAAAAAACAGTTAGCAATGGTAAAAAAGAAATTATTTTACCTCAAATAACTGCTACCCTTATTAAAATTCTACCACCTGTTTATACTAATAATCCTACTAGAAACCAATCTGAATATAATCTTAAAGTTGAAGAAGGTGCTACTGTTAAATGGCAACTACAAACTAATAAATCTGTAAAAGAATTAGTCGTAATTTTCAACGATTCTTTAACTGTTTCTTTAAAGTCAACTGATAATAATCTTATATTTTGGCAATTAGAAAAAAAAATAATGAAGTCTGGTTTTTATCAAGTAAAAATAGATGATCAATTATCAGAATTATACCAAATAGATGTGGTAAAAGATATGCAGCCTACTATTACCATCTCATC
>JAYTRS010000178.1:0-1785 GCA_043746065.1 Bacteroidota bacterium
GGGCGGGGTGGGCAACCTGGCACATATACATCCACAGGAATAATTCTATCGATACCTTGTAAAACGCTATAAGTATCAAAAATACCACCGCTACTGGCACAAGCACCTACTGACAATACCCATTTTGGTTCGGCCATTTGCTCGTAAACTTGGCGTAAGATGGGCCCCATTTTTTTGGCAATAGTACCCATAACCATTAGCATATCTGCTTGGCGAGGGCTAAAACTTAAGCGCTCACTACCAAAACGGGCTAAATCGTAATTACTTGCCATGGTTGCCATAAATTCAATACCACAACATGATGTAGCAAAAGGCAGTGGCCATAAGGAATTTGCACGTGCAAGCCCTATAACGTCTTCTAACTTTGTAGCAAAAAAACCTGGCCCTTCAAGCCCTTCAGGACTTTTGGCTATTTCTAATTTTGTACGCTTTATAATTTCTTTCATAATAGTTTTTAGTTTTTAATGTTTAGTGCTTAATTATTAAAAATTAATAACGCAACACTAATAACTATTTTTAGTTTATTCCTCGTGCTTAATTGCTTTTTTTGCCAGCATATAATAAAATCCTACCAACAATAAGGCTACAAAGCTAAACATTTCTATAACGCCTAATAAGCCAAGTTCTCTAAAATTTACAGCCCACGGGTACATAAAAATTACTTCTACATCAAACAACACAAATAAAATAGCTACTAAAAAGTATTTAATAGCAAAGGGTACACGGGCATTGCCTTGTGCTTCAATACCACACTCAAACACATCTAACTTTATTTTCGATTTTTTTTTAGGCCCCAATTTGTGCGATGCAACCATTGTGGTTACTACAAAACCTAATGCAACTAAAAACATTAAAATTATAGGGAGATAATCTAAAGGTGATGAAGCTGAATTCATAAAAAATGTTGTTGTTTTAGACTGTAAGTTTAACCATTTTTAAACTAACCGTCAAAAAAATGTTAAAATAATAGCAGATTAATTATATTTAGAGGTTGTCTAAAACTAACTTTTTATAAATTTATAAGACGCACGTTTATTTTCGCTTTTTAGATTTAAATAATAAACCCCTTGTGCTAAATTTTGCGCATTTATTTTGGCTTCGTTATTATTATTTATTTTAAACTTAGATTTTATAATTACTTGCCCCACTTCATTTTCTACTTCATAATAAACATCGTTATTTGAATACGAATTAAAGGTTAGCGTTAATACATCTTTTGTTGGATTTGGCCCTAATTTAATGCCCACTAATAAAGCTGTTTCTTTTATACCTGCAGATGTTATTTGAACAGGATCTGATGAAGCTAAGCAATTACCATTTGCCACCCAAACACTGTAATAACCATCTTGCGTTGGGGTAATAGTGTTAGAGGTTTCACCAACTATTGCCGACCCATTTAAGTACCATTGATAGGTAGTGGCTACAACTGTTGTAGATAAAATACCAGTTCCAACAATTACGGTAGGTGTTACTGGTGGCGGATTTACAAACATAGTAGAGGTGCCAATGGTATTACACGCCCCTAATGATGCGGTAAAAGAATAAACCGTATTGGCAGTTGCCGTAACATTTGCTGCCAAGCCCTGCTGCCCCGTTTGCCAATTAACTAATGTAGCGTTTGTATTTACACTAATTTGCCCACTTTGCCCAATACATACTGAACCCGCAATAGGCATAACGGTTGGCGTATTTACTATTGCAACCGTGGTTGTAAAAGGCGTACTTGTGCCATTAGCGTTAGAAGAAAATAAAGTAACGGTATAAATACCTGCACTTGCATACGTA
>JAYTRS010000179.1:0-1780 GCA_043746065.1 Bacteroidota bacterium
AGTTTGTTGAATAGCTATTGTGATTATTTCATTAATAAATTTTTCGTCATTATTCGAAAAATTTATTAATGACGTTAAATCAATGTATTTATAGGATGTATTCAAACGAATTTTACTTTTTATTTTTTAAAATTAGTTATTATTTTAGTTTTATGCTATAATTATGAGTTATTTGCAGTTGAGCATGTTATATTTTTATTGCCAATATTATAATAATTTAAAAAAATTAACTAATTCAAAAGTTGCTAAGGTATCGGTTTGGCAATAGGTTATAAGGTTTTGTTGAAGCGTTTCTTTATCAATTATATTAGTGCTGTTTCTATAACTTTCAAAATATGCCATAGCTTGTAAGCCCGATTGAATATCAGAATATGTAATATCGTTTAATAAAACATCGGTCACGGTTTTTAACGAAAAATTATTTTTAAATTTTGGATGATAGTAATTAAAGTTAGCAATTACCGGATATACATCTATAATTTTTGTAATTATAATTTCTAATTCAATTTTTAAATTTGGAAACAGTTCTATTAATTTATGTACAGCTAAAACTTCCATTGTTTTATCGTACACCAAAATACAGTTGTAATTTTGCGTGTTTGCAATTAATTGCAGGGCAAAGTTTAATCTATCATCCGTTATATGCTCAGTAATAAAATAAGTATGCTCTGTTCCGTTATAAAAACAGGCTAAAAAAGGTACTTGTTCAAATGGTTTTGTGTTTTGTAATTGTGGTATGGCGGTGGCCCAAATCTCCAAATCCATTGCCACACAGGGTTGTTTAATGGTTAGTAAAAACTCATTAATTGCATGTTTATTAATAATTGGAGTATTATTTACAAAGGCAATTTTTAGGTCATCGTTAATTTGATTGGCTGTAAGTTCTGTTGTAAGCTGATTAAGTGTTTTAATGCCAGCATCAAATAATTCAAACAATTTATCTTTATTTAAACGCGGCAAATTAAATATACTGTTTGGGGTTATTACATCTTTCCAACAGGTATTAAAAAAATCGCATTGGTAAGGTTTAAAACAATGCTTACCAATGGCAATGTTTGGTATTTTATTTTCTTCTAATAACAAATGCGCGTGATTAATTTTATCGTTAAAAAAAAATAAGTTTTGCTCGGCTTGTTTTTTTACGCTTCGTTTTTTAAATAATTGTTTTGGGTTTACTTGGTTTTGTAAAACATAATCGGCATTAAGGGTTACTAAAAATAAATCGTTAAAATTTGGCAGTGTGTTTTTTAAAACATAGTATTGTAAGCAAGCGTCTTTTAAGTAAACCTCAGATACTTTTATACTGCTTTTTACTTCGTATGCGTTATAAATGCCATCTTCTAAACATAAAATATCTACCATAATTAAAACGCCATTATAAATAAAAGTAGCTTCGTAAATTATGGGTGTTTTATTTTGTATATGTTGTGCCGTTAATTTTTCGGTTTCTAAAACATTTTTAGAGTTGGCCGAAACATCAATGCCACCTGCAAATAATTGTTGGGCAAAGTAACCTACATCGTGCCCACGTTTAAAGGTAAGTTTAGTATCTGTACTTATTTTATCGCGTAAATAAGGGTGGTTTTTATATAGGAAAAATGCTTTTTGGCATTGGTCAAATTTTATAAAAGCTGTTTTGCTAATGGCGTAATTTTTCAAATATTAAATTATTGTGTTAAAAAAATAAATTAAACTGTTTTTAAATTATTTTATAAATTTATACTTAAAATTTAAACCACACAATGTTAGCTATTCCATTTTTAACCTATGATTGGGCAAG
>JAYTRS010000180.1:0-16961 GCA_043746065.1 Bacteroidota bacterium
TTAATGGATGCAGTTGATACTTACATTCCAATTCCTACACGCGAAAAAGACAAGCCATTTTTAATGCCTGTTGAAGACGTGTTTACAATTACTGGTCGTGGTACTGTTGCTACTGGCCGTATTGAAACGGGTGTAATTAATACAAATGATGCAGTTGAAATTATTGGTATGGGTGCAGAAGGTTTAACTTCTACTATTACTGGTGTTGAAATGTTTCGTAAAATATTAGATTACGGTGAAGCTGGTGATAACGTAGGTTTATTATTACGTGGTATTGATAAAAAAGATATTAAGCGTGGTATGGTTATCTGTAAAGCAGGTACCGTAAAACCTCACACTAAGTTTAAAGCCGAAGTGTACATTTTGAAAAAAGAAGAAGGTGGTCGTCACACACCATTCCAAAACAAATACCGTCCTCAGTTTTACTTCCGTACAACTGACGTAACTGGAGAAATTACTTTAGAAGCAGGTCGTGAAATGGTATTACCAGGTGATAACGTTACAATTGAAGTTAATTTAATTAACGCCATTGCAATGCACAAAGGTTTACGTTTTGCTATCCGCGAAGGTGGTCGTACAGTTGGTGCGGGTCAAGTAACTGAAATTTTAGACTAAGCCATAGTCATAAATATAGGCAAAATGGCTCCTTTAATCGGGAAGCCATTTTGCTATTTTTATACTTTTGGTTAATAAGTTAAAATTTCACAAATTACGGGCGTAGTGCAACGGTAGAATATCGGTCTCCAAAACCGCTGATGGGGGTTCGAATCCCTCCGCCCGTGCGAAACCAGTTTTGAGTGATTAGTTTTAAGTTTTCAATAAACTGATTATTAAAAACTAAACACTTAAAATTAAAAACTAAATTAAAATGAGCAAAATAGGAACATATCTATCAGAAACTAGAAACGAATTAGTAAACAAAGTAAGTTGGCCTACTTGGCCCGAGTTGCAAAGCAGCGCAATTGTAGTGATGGTTTCATCTGTAATTATTGCATTGGTTGTTTTCGCAATGGATTTTGTGTTTGAATTATTAATGAAACAAGCTTACGAATTAATTAAATAATTTTTTATAAAATTAAAATGGCCGAAGTAACAAAAACCGACACCTCAACCAAAAAATGGTACGTAGTACGTGCTATTAGCGGGCAAGAGAAAAAGGTAAAACAATATATCGAATCTGAAATTTCTCGTTTAAATATGAACGATTACGTTTCGCAAGTATTAATACCAACCGAAAAAGTAATACAAATTAAAGATGGTAAAAAAATTACCAAAGAACGCTCTTTTTACCCAGGTTATATATTAGTAGAAGCTAACTTAACAGGTGAAGTACCCCACGTAATTAAAAATATTACTGGCGTAATTGGCTTTTTAGGCGAAAGCAAAGGTGGCGTAGCAGTGCCAATGCGCTTAAGCGAAGTTAATCGTATTTTAGGTAAGGTTGATGAATTAACCGAAAGCGAAGGTACTGTAACTTCAAACTACACCGTTGGAGAAAACGTTAAAGTAATTAACGGACCATTTAATGGCTTTAATGGCGTTATTGAAGAAATAATGGAAGACAAAAAGAAAATTAAAGTAACCGTAAAAATATTTGGACGTAAAACCCCAGTAGAATTAAACTACGGCGAAGTTGAAAAAGAATAGGGCAAATGTTTAGTGAACATTTGAGCCAGCTTGTGGGTAGAATAAGTAACATAAAACATAAAATAAAAACATTGAAAGATTAAATAATTCAGTTAAATAGAGACGCTTTGCTGCTTCCAACTCAAAGTTAACATTTCTCGAAATTATTAATCAACAATAAAATAACAAATAAAATAAACATAAAAAAATGGCAAAAGAGTTATCGGCAATAGTAAAATTGCAAATTAAAGGTGGAGCTGCTAACCCCTCGCCTCCTATTGGTCCTGCATTAGGCGCCAAAGGTGTAAACATTATGGAATTTTGTAAGCAGTTTAACGCGCGTACACAAGATTCGGCAGGTAAAGTATTACCTGTATTAATTAACGTTTATACTGATAAATCGTTTGATTTTATTATCAAACGTACGCCAGTTGCAATACAAATATTAGAGGTAACTAAAATTAAAGCGGGTTCGCCATCAAGTAATCGTAAAAAAGTTGGTTCTATTGATTGGAATCAAATTAAAACAATTGCAACAGATAAAATTGTAGACATGAATTGTTTTACAATCGAATCGGCAATGAGTATGGTTGCTGGCA
Organism: Bacteroidota bacterium; assembly: GCA_043746065.1. Lineage (GTDB taxonomy): Bacteria > Bacteroidota > Bacteroidia > B-17B0 > Aurantibacillaceae > Aurantibacillus. The sequence goes on from JAYTRS010000180.1 coordinate 2,226, forward strand.
CAGCGCGTAGTATGGGTATAACAGTAGCAGGCGATAAGCCTTTCTAACCAAAACAATTAAATTAGTATTAACAAACAAAAAAACAAAGCTTACAAAATGGCAACGTTAACTAAAAAAAGAAAAGCTATAATAGCAAAATTTGACGCTACTAAAGCCCACACCGTTGCAGATGCTTCAAAAGTTGTAAAAGAAATTACTACAACTAAATTTGACGCCTCTGTGGACCTTGCAGTCCGTTTAGGAGTTGATCCTCGTAAAGCTAATCAAATGGTTCGCGGAGTTGTTACCTTACCTCACGGTACTGGTAAAACAATGCGTGTTTTAGCAATTGTAACTCCTGATAAGGAAGCAGAAGCTAGAGCCGCAGGCGCTGATTTCGTTGGATTAGACGAGTACATCGAAAAAATTAAAGGTGGATGGACAGATGTAGATGTAATCATCACAATGCCTTCAGTAATGGGTAAAGTAGGTGCTTTAGGTCGTGTATTAGGTCCTCGTGGTTTAATGCCAAATCCTAAAACTGGTACCGTAACAATGGATATTGGTAAAGCAGTTACCGACTCAAAAGGTGGTAAAATTGATTTTAAAGTAGATAAAGCAGGTATTATTCATGCCGGTATTGGAAAAGTATCTTTTGATGCTCAAAAATTGGCCGAAAATGCTCAAGAATTGCTTTCAACTATTGTAAAATTAAAGCCAAGCAGCGCAAAAGGAACTTACGTAAAGTCGGTTACAATGAGCAGCACCATGAGCCCCGGAATTATTATTGATAACAAATTATTCAACTAAAACCTGCTAAAATGAACAAAACAGAAAAAACACTAGTAATTGAGCAGTTAGTTGAAAAACTAAACGCCAACGACAAAATCTATTTAGCAGATTGTTCAACCTTAACAGTTGAAAAAGTAAACGCTTTTCGTAAAGCTTGTTTCGATAAAAAAATATCGGTTCAAGTAATTAAAAACACCTTACTTAAAAAAGCAATTGAGCGCGCTAACGATAGTAAATTAGCCGAACTTATTCCTGCTTTAAAAGGCGAAACAGCTTTAATTTTTACTGATGTATCAAACGCACCAGCTAAAGTAATTAAAGAATTTCGTAAAGGTGATAAAAAACCCGCTTTAAAAGCAGCTTATGTTGAGCAAATGATATTTATGGGCGATAGCCAATTAGATGCAGTTGCTGGCTTAAAATCTAAAAACGAATTAATTGCCGATGTAATAGCATTATTACAATCGCCAATTCAACGCGTAATTGGTGCATTAGAAAATAAAGCAGGTAAAACCGAAGACGTAGCAGCTTAAACTGTTAAAAAAAACAATCAATTAAATAAAACAAGTAAACAAATAATTAACCAATAAAAATAAATAAAATGGCAGATATTAAAGCATTAGCTGAAACATTAGTAGGCTTAACAGTAAAACAAGTACAAGATTTAGCAACAGAATTAAAAGACGTACACGGAATTGAACCAGCTGCTGCTGCAGTTGTAGTTTCTGGTGGCGGTGGTGGCGAAGCTGCTGCAGCTAAAACATCTTTCGATGTAGTATTATTAGAAGCAGGTGCTGCTAAATTAGGCGTTGTTAAAGTTGTAAAAGATTTAACAGGTTTAGGCTTAAAAGAAGCTAAAGATTTAGTAGACGGTGCTCCTAAAGCAGTTAAAGAAGGTGTTGGTAAAGAAGAAGCTGAAGCAATTAAAAAAGCTTTAGAAGAAGCTGGCGCTAAAGCTGAAATTAAGTAATTTCAATAATTTTTTTGATAGAAATGGTCTCGGTTTAACCGAGACCAATTTCTGTTTTTTTGATTAAAAATTTAAGAACCAAAAGTCAAAATTGTATTCACTTAACACAAATAATAACATTGGCTGCAAGTACAAAACCCCAAAAACGAATTAACTTTTCGTCAAACAAGTTCCCGATCGAATATCCGGACTTTTTAGATATTCAAGTGAAATCTTTTCAAGATTTCTTTCAATTAGAAACAACACCCGAAAACCGTAAAAAAGAAGGTTTATTTCGTGTGTTTGCCGAAAATTTCCCAATCTCTGATGCACGAAATAATTTCGTATTAGAATTTAAAGATTATTACATTGACCCACCCCGTTACGCCATTGATGAGTGTATTGAGCGTGGTTTAACTTATGCGGTACCTTTAAAGGCAAAATTATACCTTTATTGCACCGACCCTGAACACGAAGATTTTGAACCCATCATGCAAGATGTGTACTTAGGTACAATTCCTTACATGTCTCCAAAAGGTTCATTTATTATAAACGGAGCTGAACGTGTTATTGTATCACAATTACACCGTTCACCAGGCGTATTTTTTGGTCAAAGCCGCCATGCAAATGGCACCAAATTATATAGCGCTCGCGTTATTCCATTTAAAGGAAGTTGGATAGAATTTGCAACCGATATTAACAATGTAATGTACGCTTACATCGATCGTAAGAAAAAATTACCAGTTACTACTCTTTTGCGTGCTATTGGCTTTCAAAGTGATAAACAAATTTTAGAAATATTTGGCTTAGCCGACGAGGTAAAAGTTACAAAAGCAGGTTTAAAACGCGAAGTTGGTCGTCGTTTAGCTGCGCGTGTGCTTAAAACTTGGTTAGAAGATTTTGTAGATGAGGATACCGGCGAGGTAGTGTCTATTGAACGTAACGAAGTGTTATTAGACCGCGAAACAATTTTAGAAGATGAGCATATCGACTTTATAGTAGATGCCGATGTAAAATCAATTATTTTACACAAGCAAGATATTAATACAACCGATTTTGCAATCATTTATAACACTTTACAAAAAGATTCAACCAACTCTGAAAAAGAGGCTATTGAATTTATATATCGTTTATTACGTAATGCCGAACCACCTGATGAAGAAACAGCACGTGGCGTAATTGACAAATTATTCTTCTCTGACAAACGTTACGATTTAGGAGAAGTTGGTCGTTACCGTATTAACAAAAAATTAGGCTTAGATATTCCAGCTAATATTCGTGTTTTAACTAAAGAAGACATGATATTAATCATTAAATATCTAATCGAATTAATTAACTCAAAAGCAGATGTAGATGATATTGATCACTTATCTAACCGTCGTGTGCGTACAGTTGGTGAGCAATTATTTTCTCAGTTTGGCGTAGGTTTAGCCCGTATGGCGCGTACCATTCGCGAACGTATGAATGTACGTGATAATGAGGTATTTACACCAACTGACTTAATCAATGCAAAAACATTATCTTCAGTAATTAATTCGTTTTTTGGAACCAATCAATTATCGCAGTTTATGGATCAAACCAACCCTCTATCCGAAATTACGCACAAGCGTCGTTTATCGGCACTAGGGCCAGGAGGTTTAAGCAGAGAGCGTGCAGGTTTTGAGGTACGTGACGTTCACTACACTCACTACGGTCGTTTATGTACTATTGAAACGCCAGAAGGACCAAATATTGGATTAATTTCTTCACTTTGTGTATTTGCAAAAGTTAATAAATTAGGTTTTATCGAAACACCTTTCCGTACAGTAGCAAACGGAAAAGTAGATGTAAATAAGCCAATTATTTATTTAACTGCCGAAGAAGAAGATCAAAAAAATATTGCACAAACAAGTGCAGAATTAGATGAAAAAGGCAATTTTGTTAACGATAAAGTTACAGCACGTTACGAGGGAGATTTTCCAGTAATTACGCCTGCTAAAGTTAACTTAATGGATGTGGCTCCAAATCAAATTGCATCTATTGCGGCATCTTTAATTCCGTTTTTAGAGCATGATGATGCTAACCGTGCCTTAATGGGTTCTAACATGCAACGTCAAGCTGTACCATTATTACGTCCGCAAGCACCAATTGTTGGTACTGGTATCGAAGCACGTGTTGCTGAAGATAGCCGTGTATTAATTAATGCTGAAGGCGAAGGAGTAGTGGAGTATGTTGATGCAAACACAATTACTATACGTTATAGCCGTAGCGAAGAAGAAAAATTAATATCGTTTGAAGGCGATGTTAAATCTTACAAGCTAACTAAGTTTCAAAAAACCAATCAAAGTACTTGTATTAACTTAAAGCCAATTGTAAAGAAAGGTGATAAAGTGTCTAAAGGTCAAGTACTTAGTGAAGGTTATGCAACTCAAAATGGCGAATTAGCTTTAGGTCGTAACTTAAAAGTGGCATTTATGCCTTGGAAAGGTTATAACTTTGAGGATGCGATTGTTATTAACGAAAAAATTGTGCGCGAAGATATTTTCACGTCTTTACACATAGATGAATATAACTTAGAAGTGCGTGATACCAAGCGTGGAATGGAAGAATTAACTCCAGATATTCCTAACGTTAGCGAAGAAGCTACTAAAGACCTTGATGAAAAAGGTATTGTACGCATTGGTGCCGAAGTAAAAGAAGGTGATATTTTAATTGGAAAAATTACGCCAAAAGGCGAAACAGATCCATCGCCAGAAGAAAAATTATTACGTGCCATTTTTGGAGACAAAGCTGGTGATGTAAAAGATGCTTCTTTACGCGTATCTCCATCTATAAAAGGTACAATTGTAGACAAACGTTTATTCTCTCGTGCTATTAAAGATAAAAAGCAAAAATTAGAAGAAAAGCCGTTAGTTGAAAAATTAGACAACGACCACGAAAAAAATATTTATAACCTAAAATTAAAATTAGTTGATAAATTATTTGTTTTAGTTAATGGCCGTACATCGCAAGGTGTAACTAATATTTTGGGCGAAGAAATTGTACCTCGTGGTACTAAATTTACCCAAAAAGGATTGGAACGTATTGATTATAGCGAAGTTAACCCAAGTAACTGGACAACCGATAAAGATAAAAACGAACAAGTAGAACGTTTGTTACATAACTTTATGATTCAGTACAACGATTACTTAGGTAAATACAAGCGTACTAAATTCCAAATTACAGTTGGAGACGAATTACCAAATGGTATTGTACAATTAGCTAAAGTTTATATTGCTCAAAAACGTAAGTTAAAAGTGGGTGATAAAATGGCTGGTCGTCACGGTAACAAAGGTATTGTAGCCCGTATTGTAAAAGAAGAAGATATGCCGTTTTTAGAAGACGGAACACCAGTAGATATCGTTTTAAATCCATTAGGTGTACCATCGCGTATGAACCTTGGACAAATTTATGAAACGGTATTAGCTTGGGCCGGCGAAAAATTAGGGTTAAAATTCTCAACGCCAATTTTTGATGGTGCAACGGTTGAACAAATTGACGACTACACTAAAAAAGCAGGTTTACCACAATACGGTAGAACTTACCTTTACGATGGTGGAACCGGAGAACGTTTTGACCAACCAGCAACTGTAGGTATTATTTACATGTTAAAATTAGGTCACATGGTAGATGATAAGATGCACGCTCGTTCAATAGGGCCATACTCATTAATTACACAACAACCATTGGGCGGTAAAGCACAATTTGGTGGTCAGCGTTTTGGTGAAATGGAAGTTTGGGCATTAGAAGCATATGGTGCTGCTAACGTGTTACAAGAGTTATTAACTGTAAAATCTGATGATGTAATGGGTCGTGCAAAAGCTTACGAAGCAATTGTAAAAGGCGAAAATTTACCAACACCAGGTATACCAGAGTCGTTTAATGTATTATTACACGAATTACGTGGATTAGCATTAGATATTACAATGGAATAAAATTTAATTTTTCTCTCTGTCATCAGAGCTGTCATACTGAGCGTAGTCGAAGTAGCAGCAACGTTAACAGAGAGAAAAAATTAACATGCTTCGACTTCGCTCAGCATGACAAAACGAGGGAATAAAAAATTTTTAATTATTAATTTTAAATTTTCAATTATAAAAATGGCGTTAAGAAGAGATAATAAACAAAAATCAAATTTCTCAAAAATCATCATCAGTCTGGCATCGCCCGAAACGATTTTACGTCGTTCGAGCGGTGAGGTGTTAAAACCAGAAACCATTAACTACCGTACTTACAAACCAGAAAGAGATGGTTTGTTTTGCGAACGTATTTTTGGACCAGTAAAAGACTTTGAATGTCATTGCGGTAAATACAAACGTATTCGTTACAAAGGAATAGTTTGTGACCGTTGTGGTGTGGAAGTAACTGAGAAAAAAGTTCGTAGAGAACGTATGGGTCACATTAACTTAGTTGTTCCTGTTGCTCACATTTGGTATTTTCGTTCGTTACCAAATAAAATTGGTTACTTATTAGGTTTACCTACCAAAAAATTAGACATGATTATTTACTACGAACGTTATGTAGTAATTAATGCAGGTTTAGCTGCCGAAAATGGCGTTAGCTACTTAGATTTTTTAACAGAAGAAGAATATTTAAACATTGTAGATACTTTACCAAAAGAAAATGCTTTGTTAGATGATGAAGACCCAAATAAATTTATTGCTAAAATGGGAGCTGAATCTATTTCAGACTTATTATCACGCTTAAATTTAGATGAATTATCATACGAATTACGTCACAAAGCAAGTAACGAAACATCGCAACAACGTAAAAACGAAGCACTTAAGCGCTTAAACGTGATTGAGGCTTTCCGCCAAGCTAATCAAAATGTGGTTAATCGTCCAGAGTGGATGGTTATTAAAGTTGTTCCGGTTATTCCACCAGAATTACGCCCTTTAGTTCCATTAGATGGTGGTCGTTTTGCAACTTCAGATTTAAATGATTTATACCGCAGGGTTATTATTCGTAATAACCGTTTAAAGCGTTTAATTGAAATTAAAGCACCCGATGTAATTTTACGTAACGAAAAACGTATGTTACAAGAGTCTGTAGATTCATTATTTGATAACTCTCGTAAATCTAATGCCGTTAAAACCGATAGCAACCGTCCTTTAAAATCGTTATCCGATTCATTAAAAGGTAAACAAGGTCGTTTCCGTCAAAACTTATTAGGTAAGCGTGTTGATTATTCTGCACGTTCGGTAATTGTTGTAGGGCCTGAATTAAAATTACATGAGTGTGGTTTACCTAAAGAAATGGCAGCTGAATTATTTAAGCCATTTATTATTCGTAAATTAATTGAGCGTGGTATTGTTAAAACTGTAAAATCTGCCAAAAAAATAGTTGATAAAAAAGAAGCCATTGTTTGGGATATTTTAGAAAACATTTTACGTGGTCATCCAGTAATGTTAAACCGTGCCCCAACCTTACACAGATTAGGTATTCAGGCGTTTCAACCAAAATTAATTGAAGGAAAAGCCATTCAATTACACCCCTTAGTGTGTTCGGCATTTAACGCCGATTTTGATGGTGATCAAATGGCGGTGCATTTACCATTAGGCCACGCTGCTATTTTAGAAGCTCAAATATTAATGCTAGCTTCTCATAATATTTTAAATCCAAGTAATGGAGCGCCAGTTGCTGTTCCATCACAAGATATGGTGTTAGGTTTATATTATTTAACTAAGCCTAAAAAGAATATTAAAGGAGATGAAGTAAAAGGAGAAGGTAAAACATTTTATAGTGCCGAAGAGGTTGTAATTGCAGTAAACGAAAAGCAATTAGACATACATGCACAAATAAAAATTAGAATTACCAATGCTTTAGAAGACGAAAAATTAGTAACTAAAATAATTGAAACTACTGCAGGACGTGTATTATTTAATATAGTAGTGCCACACGAAGTAGGGTTTATTAACGAACTATTAACCAAAAAATCTCTTCGTGATATTATTGGAATGGTTGTTAAAAAAACTGGTATGGCTAAAACCGCAAAGTTTTTAGATGAAATTAAAGAAATAGGATTTAAAACGGCCTTTAAAGGTGGCCTATCATTTAACCTAGGCGATATTGAAACACCAGCCGAAAAATTAAAAATTATTGCAGAAGCACAAACGCAAGTGGATGAAGTAGTAAGTAACTACAACATGGGTTTTATTACCAACAACGAGCGTTATAACCAAATTATTGATATTTGGACGCATGCAAATAGTAAAGTAACTAAAAAAGTATTAGACAAGTTAAGTACTGATAAACAAGGTTTTAACTCGGTTTATATGATGTTAGATTCAGGTGCGCGTGGTAGTAAGGAGCAAATTAAACAATTAAGTGGTATGCGTGGTTTAATGGCCAAGCCTCAAAAGGCTGGTGATACAACAGCATCCATTATTGAAAATCCAGTATTATCAAACTTCCGCGAAGGTTTATCTATTTTAGAATACTTTATTTCTACCCACGGTGCTCGTAAAGGATTAGCCGATACGGCCCTTAAAACTGCCGATGCTGGTTACTTAACCCGCCGTTTAGTTGACGTTGCACAAGACGTTATTATTAACGAAACAGATTGTGGTACTTTACGTGGTTTAAGTATGACCGCCCTTAAAAATAATGATGATGTTGTTGAAAGTTTATACGACCGTATTTTAGGCCGTACAGCTGTAAACGATTTATACCATCCAACAACTGGCGATTTAGTGGTTGCAGGTGGCGAAATTATTAGCGAAGACGTTGCTGCATTAATAGAACGTTCGCCTATTGAAACGGTAGATATTCGTTCGGTATTAACGTGCGAAAGCCGCACTGGTGTTTGCGCCAAATGTTATGGTCGTAATTTATCTAATGGTCGCTTAGTACAATTAGGCGAGGCAGTAGGTGTAATTGCTGCTCAATCAATTGGTGAGCCAGGTACACAATTAACATTACGTACTTTTCACGTGGGTGGTACAGCTAGTAACACCGCTGCATCTAGCAGTTTAGTGGCTAAATACGATGGTATTGCCGAAATTGATGAATTACGTACTGTAGAACGTGTAGCTGATGGTAAAAAATCAAACATTGTAATTGGGCGTAGTACTGAGGTTAGAATTACTGACCTAAACACAGGCATTACCTTAACTACAGGCACTATACCGTATGGTAGTAACTTATATATTAAAGCTGGCGCCAAAGTTAAAAAAGGCGAGTTAATTTGTGATTGGGATCCATACAACGCTGTAATCGTTTCTGAATTTGGTGGTACTGTAGAGTACGAACATATTAAAGAAAACGTTACTTACCGCGAAGAAAGTGATGAACAAACAGGTTTCCGCGAAAAAGTAATTATTGAAAGTAAGGATAAAACCATGAGTCCTACCATGCGAATTGTAGACAAAAAAGGTGAGCCTTTAAAAACATACAACATTCCTGTAAGTGCACATATTATTGTAAACGAAGGTGCTAAAATTGAACCAGGACAAATATTAGTTAAGATTCCTCGTGTTACTGGTAAAACTGGAGATATTACCGGTGGTTTACCTCGTGTAACCGAGTTATTTGAAGCTCGTAATCCATCTAACCCTGCTGTAATTAGCGAAATTGATGGTATTGTAACCTTTGGTAAAATTAAGCGTGGTAACCGCGAAGTATTGGTTGAAGCTAAAACTGGCGAAAGACGTAATTATTTAGTGAACTTAAGTAAGCATATTTTAGTTCAAGAAAATGATTTTGTTAAAGCTGGCGAAGCCTTGAGCGATGGCGCAACTGCACCAAGCGATATTTTAGCCATTAAAGGCCCAACCGCTGTACAAGAGTATTTAGTAAATGAAATACAAGAGGTATATCGTTTACAAGGACAGAAATTAAATGATAAACATTTTGAAACCATTGTGCGTCAAATGATGCGTAAGGTGGAGATTGTTGACCCAGGCGATACCATGTTTTTAGAAATGCAATTGGCTAATAAAATTGACTTTATGACCGAAAATGATAATATTTACGGTAAAAAAGTAGTAATAGAGCCAGGTGATAGCGCTGAATTAAAACGTGGTCAGATTATTACCGCTCGTAAATTACGCGACGAAAATTCTGTTTTAAAACGTAAAGATTTAAAAATTGTAGAAGCGCGTGATGCGGTTCCGGCAACAGCAGAAAGTATGTTACAAGGTATTACCCGTGCATCGTTACAAACTAGCAGTTGGATTAGTGCAGCATCTTTCCAAGAAACAACTAAAGTATTAAACGAAGCCGCTGTAAACGGTAAAGTAGATACCTTAAAAGGATTAAAAGAAAACGTAATTGTTGGACATTTAATACCAGCAGGTACAGGTTTACGCCAATACGAAAAATTAGTAGTAGGCAGTAAAGAAGAATACGAACGCTTAATGGCAAGTAAAGAAGAAGCCGAAATTGAAGCATAATTAGTTAACAGGTATTAGCTAGTAGTTAATAGTAATAAAATTAAAAACCCATTTGTTAATAGCAAATGGGTTTTTTGTTGGTTTTAAAAAATAATACCCCTAATGTAAATTAATACCAATTTTAATAGGGGAGCAACCAATATAATAAATTTTCAAAAAATAATTAAATATAATTTTAATTAATTACCTACTTTAAATATTATTACTTTCGGATGAAAAAAAACATTTCTTTTTTTACACAATAGTATTATTTTTAAGACGTTAAAATAACATGGTAATCTAAAAAAATAACATTTAAATAAAATTGTATTAAGCCATTACTCTATAATATTTTATATATTTAAATTATAAAATAACAATAAACTACACTAAACATTAAATGAAACTGCAAATTAAATATGATATTCATACTGCATGCAAAGTTATTATGCAACAGAAATTAGACATGACAGGGATACCTTATGAAATAGTTAGTTTAGGTGAATATGAAATAAAAGGTGTTTTAACTACACAACAATACGAATATTTACAAGCTGAAATATTGAAATTTGGTATTGAAATAATAGACGATCCAAAAAATGCCCTTGCTCAAAAAACAAAAGATATAATTACCCAAATTGTTTATTTAGAAGATAAATTACCAAACTTAAATATATCTGATTACATCGCCGAAAAACTAAATCTTAGTTATGGGTATATATCAAATATTTTTTCAGAGGTTACCTATTCTTCAATAGGTAATTTTATTATTCTTCAGCGAATTGAGTACGCTAAAAAATTAATTGTTGAAGGTAAATATAATCTAACTGAAATTGCCTATAAATTAAACTATAGTAGTATAGCACATTTATCAAATCAATTTAAAAAAACTACTGGGCTTACGCCATCGGCCTTTCAACGAATTATTACAAAACGAAAAGAATTAAAAGTAGAATAACAAACAATGCGTTAAACAAAAAAGCATATTTAATTATAAAAAAAATTATAAGTATTAATTGACAGCAAAAAAATAAATTTATACAGATATGAATACCGAAGAACTACACATATTACTTGCCGATGATGATGATGATGACCGCTTATTTTTTAAAGATGCCATTAACGAAATAAAAGTAAAAACAAAAGTTACATTAGTAAACGATGGCGAACAATTAATGGCATACCTAAATACACCAAATATTATTTTACCCAATGTTATTTTTTTAGATTTAAATATGCCTATTAAAGGAGGTATGCAATGTTTAAAAGAAATTAGAAGTAATGAAAAATTAAAAAACTTATCTGTTGCCATATATTCTACATCAGCATCTGATGAAGATATTGAAGAAACCTTTGTGAAAGGGGCAAATATTTATATTAAAAAACCTAACGATTTTGTAGATTTAAAGAGGGTTTTATCTGAAGTTATAACACTAAATTGGCAATACTATACTTGTGGTTTAAATAAAGAAAACTTTTTATTAAGTATATAAAATTAAAAAATGATAGCTGAAAACAAAAAATATTCATCTATAATATTAATTAGCATTTTAATTATATCAGTTTTTTTACTATTATTTACTACCAGTATATCCTACAAGCAATATAATTCATTGCTAGAATCTGAAAAACGAGTGATACATACTCATATTATTAGTGAAGAATTACTTAATCTTTTATCCATTCTTAAAGATGCTGAAACAGGCCAACGTGGCTATTTATTAACCCGAGATACCTCATTTCTTGAGTCTTATCATGGCGCGTTTGATAACGTTACAACATCTTTTTTTAAAATAAAAAAACTAACAATTGATAACCCAAATCAACAACAAAACCTTGATACTTTAGAATATTTAATTAATAAACGCTTTAAACTTTTAGCCACAGTGTTGCAAGAAAGTTATACCGATTCATTAATAAAACCTTACGTTCAAACTTTATTAAAAAGTGGTAAAAATATGATGAATGAAATTAGGACAAAAGTTGCTGATATGAATAACGTTGAACATACTTTACTAAAAATACAAGAAGCTAAACACTCCCAAATTGTTAGCATATCTCCCTTTATATATTTACTTAGTTCATTAATTGCATTAATAGTTTTTGCATTTGCGTTTTTTAAAATTAATACCGATTTAAATCATTTAAAAAAGTCAAATAATCAATTATTAATAAACGAGCAATTATTTGAACATAATGAGCAAATTGCACAAATAAGCAGTTGGTGTTGGAATGTAGAGGCAAATAAAATAACCTATTCGCACAATCAGTTTCGTTTGTTTGGTTGTGAAGTAAACGAGTTTGAACCCACAATTGAAAGTTTTTTAAAATTTGTACACCCTGACGATAAACAACTAATTATTGATGGCAGTAAAAACGCACTAACTAATTTAACACCCTCAACAGCTTATTTTAGAATAATACGAAAAGATGGGGAGCTGCGTTATCTTAAATCGGTTGGTAAATTAATAACTGATGGCTATGGTAAAAATATTATAATTGGTATAAATGCAGATATAACAGACCAGTACCATAGTAATAAAAATTTAGAAGACAGATTGTTTGATTTAGAACGATCAAATAAAGAATTATCTGCATTTAACCACGTTGCTAGTCACGATTTACAAGAACCTTTACGTAAAATACAAACGTTTATTTCTCGCATTAAAGAAAAAGAATTTAACAACCTTTCAGATAATGCGAAAGATTATTTTTTAAGAACTCAAGCTTCTGCAAACCGAATGCAATTATTAATTGCCGATTTGCTCGCTTTTTCAAGAGCAAATAAAGCTGATAAAATTTTTGAATTTGTTGATTTAAATATTCTTTTAGAAAATTCAAAACAAGAACTCTCGCAAGTAATTGAGCAAAAAGGGGCAACAATAAACACGCATTTATTATCGTCATTAAATGTAATTCCATTTCAAATACAACAACTTTTTACTAATATTATTAGTAATGCCTTAAAATATAGTAAAGCAGATGTTTTACCAATTATTACAATTAATACCGAAATTATTTATAAAAAAGATATTTCTAATCCATCCTACACAAATGAGAGCATAATGCACAAAATTTCAATAACAGATAATGGTATTGGCTTTGAGCAAGCTCAAGCCGAAAATATATTTACACTTTTTAATCGTTTGCATAGCGATAAAGAATATAGCGGCACAGGTATTGGGCTTACCATCTGCAAAAAAATTGTAGAAAATCATAAAGGTTTTATAACCGTCGAAGGTTTTCCAAACATAGGCTCTACGTTTAATATTTATTTGCCTGCTTAAACTTTTTTGTTTTACTAGTATATTATTATGATTTAATTTTAAATGTTAAACAATGTAATTTATGTGAATACTACATTTACTTACTGTCTTTTTTTATCATATTGCGATGAAGTTGCATAATAATAGACCTCTTTCATAATTCATAGTCTATATTTCAAAACATTTTATATTCATATTAAATTGTTACGAGTTGTTTCTGAATTTTGAGTATAAACCAGCGGTATTTAAAAGCCTTACAGGCGTATAAAAAAACATTTACGGTAACGAGTTCGTAGGCTACTCGTTTAGCCCCTCATTCTATTCATAAAATACAAGGAGTTACAGTAGAGAATGGTATTCTATCAATTAAAATATTTAGAATAATAGCCATAAAAACAGAAACAGAAGAAAATATTTTTACCCTAAGACTGAATTTAATAGCAGGAATAATAATTATCAATTATGAAAGAGGTTTAATTTCGTTTTTTATACTTTATGGTTAAAGTTTCGCCTATGGTGGCGTTTTTATTTTCTGTAATTTTATTCCAAATACGTAAATCTTGTTCTTTTACTTCGTAAAAATCGGCAAGGTTAGGTAGGGTTTCATTTTCTTTAACAATGTGATAAATTACTTTGTCGTTGTTTAACAAAGTATCTGAAGGCATACTCATATTTGGTGCACTATCCGTATCATTGCTACTACTGCCATCTTCGCCAATTAAATCTTTAATGTAAGAAGAGTAATCGGTATTTAAGTTTTTAGGAATTTTAATAATATATATATTTTTAGTAGGATTAGGCAAGGTATTTTGAAGTAGCCAAGGATTAAAAAATTTAAGCAATGATTTACTGCATTTGATATGTTTTGCAAAATTTGATAAATTAGTTATAGATGAATCTACTTTATAATAGTTCATAGGTATTTTTTGAAAATAATTCCATTTTTTTTTCTTAATACCAAAATGTGCAGGGCTCGAAAATAAGGTTTTGTAAGCTAAAATACGATATATAAAGCTTTTTGTTTCGGTATTTAATAATAAGCTAAAATAATTAGTTACTTTTTGTTTTGCTAATGCTTTCTGAATACCTCCAATACCCATATTATAAGCGGCTGCGGCTAGTGTCCAGTTTTTAAATTGAGTATAGGCATCTTTAATATGTTTACAAGCAGCTAAAGTTGCTTTTTCAACATCGTAGCGCTCATCTACAAAATTGGTAACTTCAAGGTCATATGCTCGCGCAGAGTTGGGTACTAATTGCCAAAACCCTGCTGCACCAGCAGGCGAAACAATATTAGATAAATGACTTTCAATTACGGCAAGGTATTTAAAATCGTCAGGTACGCCTTGTTGTTCTAAAA
>JAYTRS010000181.1:0-5788 GCA_043746065.1 Bacteroidota bacterium
GTACTAATACCACCATTCCAACTTATTTTAATTTTTGGTTTTGCAATAAGATGATCGCCATTAAGTTGAGACGAAAAAATTTGATTAGCAGTAAAATAACGGGTGTTTATTCGGTTTCGCACGTCTGGGGCATCAAGGTAATTTATATTATCGGCATGTATAAATTTATTATCGGCAGCACCCGTTAGCATATTTTTAAAACTAATAGTGTTGTTACCATCTATTTTACAAGCTAAATTAAGTAAAGCACCTGTTGATGTTTGGGTTTGATAAATAGTGCTACCACTTTTGCTTTGGTTACCATAATTACTTTGTTGTTCGTATTCATTTCTGTTTAAACCATAAAGTAATTGTGTAGAGTTGTAACCTAAGCTAAAAATAACACCAATAAAATCGCGTTCTTTTAGTTTAAAATTATAACCTGTTGCAAACTGCGCAGTAGTATTTGGCGAAAATTTAGATTGGCTATAAGCCCAATCATTTTTAAAATAAGTAGCTATACGAGCTTGGTCTTTATTTGCAATCCAACTGGCTTTTTCGTCAAGTGTTGGCACCTGGCTCGGTAGGTTTCGGCTGCCATCATCAAAACCAAACCTATCGTATTTGCCACCACCATAAATTATTTTTGCTTTGTTAGTAGTTACTGTATTATAACCTGCACCTGTGTTAAACGAAATAAAATTTTTTTCGGGGATACTTTTGGTGTTAATTTGTACAATGCCACCAGCAAATTCGCCAGGCATATCGGGTGTAGCTGTTTTGTTAATTATAATATTATCAAGCATATTGCTTGGAAATAAATCGAAAGCAAAGGCCTTTTTATCAGGCTCAGTACTTGGTAGTGGCGAGCCATTTAAGTAAGAGGCATTATAACGCTCGTTTAAACCCCTAATAATTACAAACTTATCGTCTTGAATGGTTACACCGCTTATGCGCTTTAAAACATCAGCGGTATTTCTATCGGGTGTTCGCTTAATGGTTTCAGCACTAATACCATCGCTTACACTGGCGTTGTTTTTTTGTTGCAACACCAATGCGGTATTATTTTCTTTATTTAAAGTTACCACCACTTCTACCTCTGTTAAATCTTGTGAGGTGGAGGGGTCTAATAATACATTAATGTTAGTAACGTCGTTTGCCTGTACATTAACATCGGTAATTTTTTTACTATTGTACGAAATATAGTTAATTACTAGCGTTACTTTACCAATAGTTACGTTGTTAATCGAAAATTTACCGTCAAAATCGGCACTTGCACCTTTGGTAGTACCATCAATTAAAATCGTTGCTCCAGGCAGCGTTTCGCCAGTTTTTGAATCTAAAATAGTGCCCGAAATTTTACCCGTTTGGGCTTTTGTAAAAACGGATAAACAAACCAATAAGGTTAATAATAATTTACTGTACATATATTGTAATATTTACGCAAAAAAAGGCATTGTAAATTACTGTTACTTAAAGTTGATGTTACCAAAACCTTAATTAAATACTACAAAACCTTTAATTATTTAATAATTAATTAACTTTAAAAACAGTAATGAATGTATAACTTTGTAACAATATCTAATTCCATTTATGAGTAATCAAAATTTTAAAATACTTTTAGTTGACGACGAGCCAGACATTATAGAGTTTTTGGGTTACAACTTAAAAAAAGAAGGGTACGAAATTTTAACAGCCAACAACGGAAAAGATGCTGTTGCTATTGCTAAAAAAGAAGTGCCACACTTAATAGTATTAGACGTAATGATGCCCGATATGGATGGCATTGAAACCTGTAGAGAAATTAGAGAACAAAAAGGGTTACAAGACGTATTAATTGCATTTTTAACGGCTCGTAGCGAAGATTATACACAAATTGCAGGTTTTGAAGTGGGTGCTGATGATTATATTACTAAACCAATAAAACCCCGTGTGTTTATTAGTAGGGTAAAAGCGTTGTTGCGCCGTTTACAAACAAATGCCGAAACAGACTCTAACGTACAATTTGGCAATATTAGAATTGATAAAGATAAGCATGTGGTGTTTAAAGGCGAATTAGAAATTGCCTTACCAAAAAAAGAATTTAGGTTATTTGCATTATTAAGTAGCAAACCAGGCAAAGTTTTTACACGCGAATACATTTTAGAAAAGGTGTGGGGTGATGAGGTTGTTGTAGGTGATAGAACCATAGATGTACACATACGCAAACTACGCGAAAAAATTGGCGACGATTATTTTAAAACCGTAAAAGGCGTAGGGTATAAGTTTGAGTTTTAAAATTATTCCTTAACAAATTTTTTGCTAATAGTTCTTTTATCTGTTTTTACAGATAAAAAATAAATTCCACTTTTTAATTTTTGAATGTTAATGGTTGCTTGTTCATCGTCAGTTAATGATTGATGAACCAATTGCCCTAAACTATTTTTAATTTCAATAATGGTGTTTGTTGAGCCTAAAGACACTACGTTTAAAAAATCGTTAGCGGGATTAGGATAAACATTCAAATCAGTACCATTATTTTTTAACTCATTAATACCAACGTTGGGTATAAATTGGTTAAGCTTGTATTTTCTAAAAAATCGCCAAATTTCAACACTTGCATTAAAATCTTCGTTAGTGTTTGCTACAAAAGGATAAGCACCAGGCCACGAGTGCGAGCCGCCAAACACTTTGTATAACTCAACACTACTACCATTTGTGCCACCAGTATATTTATAATTTACTGCCGTACTTCCATCTGACATATTAATGTTGGGTACCGAATAGGTTATAGGGCTGGGGTTGCAATTATTATACACGCGCCATTTTTTTATAACGCTATCAATAGGCGCAAAGGTGGCATCGCCAGCATAAGGTACCGTAGCGTCTGCCGTGCCATGTATTTCCATTATTGGAAAAGCACGAGGAGAAGGGTTACATGTAAACCAAGTTTTTAACATATCGCCCGTAACTGAAGCAATAGCTGCAATTCTATTAGGCAAATTAC
Organism: Bacteroidota bacterium; assembly: GCA_043746065.1. Classification (GTDB taxonomy): domain Bacteria; phylum Bacteroidota; class Bacteroidia; order B-17B0; family Aurantibacillaceae; genus Aurantibacillus. Next base: position 2,966 of record JAYTRS010000181.1, read on the forward strand.
ACGCTAAATAATAACTCATAATGCCTCCATTACTCATGCCACAACTATAAATACAATTGTTATCAATATTATAATTTGCTTTTATCGAATCAATTAAATTGCTAATAAACAACACATCGTTTACGCCTGGCCCAAAGCCTGCATTCCAGTATTGGTTACCAGATTGAGAAGTGCCATCGGGGCAAACAACAATAAAGTTAGCCGTATCGGCAATGGGCTTAAAATTTGAATACGCCTCTTGCTGAAAAGCATTTGATGTATAGCCATGTAAATTAAAAACTAAAGGCACAGCCGTGCTGGCATTATAACTAGCGGGCACATACACTCTAAATTTTCGTTTTATACTACCACTTGTAATACTATCTAAATGCACCACACCTGTTTGGGCTTGGCTAATTATACTTGTTAAACAAAATAAACTAATTATAAATTTTTTATTAAAAATCTTCATAAAATAAAGGTAGTAAAATAATTTATTATTTATACTTTTAAAGGATTAAACATAAAAGGTATGCTACATAAAAATTTTAAAAATATAGATAAAGTAACTTATGGAAGAGGTTCTTTTTCGCAATTAGCCCAAACTATTTTGCCTATTAGAAAAGAAAACAACAATTATTTTGTGTATGTAATAGATAATTATTTTAAAGGAAAAGAGTTACAAAATAAATTGCAAAACCTGCCCGAAGATTTAATTTATTTTATTGATGTAGATCCACACGAGCCAACAACTGAGCAAATAGATGTTTTGTGCGACGAAATTATTTTAAAAAAAGGGATTCCTAGTGGTGTAATTGGTATTGGTGGTGGAAGCATTATGGATATAGCAAAAGCCCTATCGTTAATGCTTACCAACGAGGGTTCATCCACATTGTACCAAGGTTTAAATTTAATAAAAAAGCCAGGAGTGTATCATTTAGGTGTGCCCACAATTAGTGGCACGGGCGCCGAAGTATCAATGACAGCAGTACTTACGGGTCCCGAAAAAAAATTAGGTTTAAAATGCGATTATACTGTTTTTAATCAAGTAATATTAGACCCTGAGTTAATAGCAAGTGTACCAACCGATTGGTGGTTTTATACCGGAATGGATACATATATACATTGTATTGAAAGCGAAACAGGCATTAGAAATAACGCCTTTAGCTTAGCCTACGGCGAACAATCGCTAAAACTATGTCGAGAAATTTATTTAGGAGAAAACGGAGGACAAACGCCCGAAAATAACGACAAACTAATGGTGGCGTCGCTAATGGGTGGTTTAAGTTTAACGTATAGTGAAGTAGGTGCTTGCCATGCAATTAGCTACGGTTTAAGCAAAATTTTAGGTACACGCCATTGTTTAGCCAATTGCATTATTTTTCAGCATTTGGGCGATATTTATTTAAAAGGTCATAGCGAGTTTATGCAAATGATAAAAAAACATAACATTGTTTTGCCACAAAATTTAAGTAAAAGTTGGAGTGAAGAAACCATTACCGCCATGGCCACTGTTAGTTATAACTTACCGTTTATGTGGCATCATGCCTTTGGCGATAATTACAAAGAAATTGCCACTTTAGATTATATTAAAAATTTATTTAAAAGACTTTAGCTTTTTTTAGGTAAAGCGAGTTGTTTAACAAACAGTTTTTTCATCAAAGGTAAACCCACCACTAAAATGAGTATAGCACCATATTTTGCAACATTAAACCATTTGCTGTATTCTTTTTGCCAATAATTGCGCAACCATTGGTCGTAGTAATAGTGCCAAGAATAAGCAGTAATTTTTTCCCCGCTATCAAGCATGGCCTCTTGGTTTATAGCCGATGTAACCGAAGCATAATCGTAGGAATAATTGTACATAAAAATATTAGTGTGTTTGTTTAAATAATACACTATTAACATGGGCATAAATAATAACAGCAAATAAAACACTTGATTAAATATATTGTAAATAGGTACAAATTGCTGTTTTTGTTTTGCTGCTAAAAACAAACTAAGTATGGCTGCGCCATATAGTAAAAACACAAACCAATCAAATGCCGCATCACGATTAGAATACGACATTATTTGTGTAATAATAAATGCCAATAATGGATATAATGCTAATATAATAGCGGTAATTAAAAACTGACGCCAATTATTTAGTTTAAACAATACAAGCATTAGTGTTAATGTAATGGTAATATAAAAAATAACCCATAAAAAATCACTTCGCCAAATAAATAAGGGCTCAAATTTAGCTTCATAAATGTTTCTAAATGCAATACGAACTTCTTCTTTATAATAATCGTTTCCTATATCTATAGCATTAGAGCTAACCCAGCCTATAGCATACGCATTAAAATAAGTTTGGGCCAATTTATTTACGTTTAAATTAGAGTAAACCGTATATTTTTTACAAATAGCAATATGTTGTGTTATTTTTTGTTTTACTTCCTCTACACTTTTACAAGGCAAATAATCTTTTCCTTTATTGGTATAGCGCTCGCTATAACCAAAACGGGCACTATCGTTTAGCATATAATAGGGCGTATAACTATAATTATTATTAAATTTTCTAATATTAAAAAAGGTTTCTTTTTTGGTGGTGTCGTAACTATTTTCGTAAGAGTAATAGGTAGTTGGAACATAAGGTTCTAAAGCATTTAATGTATTTATATCTTTAATTAGCTCATCGGTAGTATATAAATTGGCTAATTTTTTATTGTTGCTAATTACAAATGGAAAGGCGACACAAATAAAAATTAAAACACACAAAAACACTAACCCAAAATTTTTATACTCATCGGTAATATTTAAGTCACCATAATTTTTTTCTTTATTAAAAATTAAATAACG
>JAYTRS010000182.1:0-1775 GCA_043746065.1 Bacteroidota bacterium
ATTGTAGTGAATAAGTTATAATCTGCGCATCGTGCCCAGCCATTATTAACTCCTCACATAAATTTTCGTTAAACTTAGCAGGGCCGCCACGCAAAGGGTAGGCTGGGCCAATAATAAATATTTTTAATTTTTTAGTTTCCACAACATTAGTTTGGTAAATTTACACTATTATATAATTACAAAAAAATATGTAATTACTTTAATATTTATTTAAATAAATTAGTATGTATAAAAATATAATTGTTGTATTGCTATTATTAAATTTTGGTGCAAAGTCGCAAACTGTTACAACCGATTTAATTTACAAAGTAAATAAACCCACTCAAACAACTAAAAAAACGCCTGTATTAATTATGCTACATGGCTATGGCAGTAACGAAACTGACTTATTTGATATTTCTAAATCGATAGATGAACGATATATAGTTTTTAGTTTAAGAGCCCCTTATGTTTTAAAAGACGGTGGTTTTAGTTGGTACGATTTACAGTTTTTGCCACAACAACAATTTACTTATAATTATAAAGAAGCAAAAGAAAGTAGAAAAAAAATTTTAAGCTTTATTAGTAATGCCTGCAAAGCATATAATGTTGATAGTTCGCAGGTAATTTTAATGGGGTATAGCCAAGGCACAATTATGGCTTACGATGTAGCGCTATCAGCACCTACAAAAATTAAAGGTGTAGTTGCATTAAGTGGCTTGTTGTTAGAAGAGACTAAAGCCATAAAAACTGATTGGACCAAAGCCATAAACGTAAAATTTTTTATAGCACATGGCTATTCAGATAATGTAATAAAAATTGCAGAAGCCGATAAAGTAAATACGTTTTTAAAATCAAAAAAAGTAATTGACGTTACATATAAGAATTACGAAATGCCACATGCTATAATGGGTAACGAATTAAACGATATTAAAAAATGGCTTAAAAAAGTTATTCAATAAATTAAAACTCAGGGGGTTCTTCATACCCATCTAATGGGCATTATCGTACTTACTACAATCTATTTCTAAATTAGGGTCTAAGTTTTTTGGACGAGGAAAATCACCTTTACCAACCTTTAAATGTTTGTCATCGTAAATTTTTCTAAAAAATTTACCCCAAATAGGCAATGCCATACTTGCGCCTTGCCCCTCAACAATGCTATTAAAATGCACACTTCTATCTTCGCCACCTACCCAGCAACCTGCCACTAAATCAGGGGTTAAACCCATAAACCAACCATCGGCATTTTTTTGAGTAGTGCCTGTTTTACCAGCAATTTGATTGGTTAATTTAAACTTACTACCTCGCAAACGAGCACCTGTACCGTATTGTACAACCCCTTGCATTAATTGTATCATAACGTAAGCTTTTTCTTCACTAAAAACTTCGTCGCTATTGGGTATAAACTCTTCTAATACTTTACCGTTTTTATCTTCAATACGGGTAATAAATGTAGGTTGAATGTAAGTGCCTTTATTAGCAAAAGTAGAATTTGCGCCTACCATTTCAAACACACTAATATCGGGCGTACCTAAACAAATAGAGGGTACTTCGGGAATATCGGAGGTAATACCCATCCTCTTTACTAAATTAACTACGGCGTGTGGGCCATAGCGTTTCATTAAAGCAGCTGTTACAAAGTTTACCGATAGAGCTAAAGCGCGTTTTAAAGTAATCATTTGTCCAGTACCTTTTAATCCATCGCTATTATCGGGGCACCATTGTTTTCCGTCGGGGGTTTCAATGCAGGTTCTAACATTTGGTATTTGTTCGCAAGGCGATGAGCCATTATC
>JAYTRS010000183.1:0-1768 GCA_043746065.1 Bacteroidota bacterium
GTTGTTATTAGATGAACCAACAAATGATTTAGATGTTAACACGCTGCGTGCCCTAGAAGAAGGTTTAGAAAACTTTGCAGGTTGTGCTGTTATAATAAGTCACGACCGTTGGTTTTTAGACCGTGTGTGTACTCATATTTTAGCCTTTGAAGGCGATAGCAGCGTGTATTACTTTGAAGGTGGGTATAGCGAATACGAAGAAAATCGTAAAAAACGCTTAGGTAATGCCGAACCAAAACGCCCTAGGTATAAGAAGTTAGCAATGTAAAATAGATAGAATTTAAATAGGCACTAAAGCCAAACTATTATTTTAGATATAAACGTATATCTTAATTATTTTTTTGTATTTTTATTTTAAAATTAATTCTAAAATTATGAAAAAAATATTTTTAACATTACTATTTGTAACATTATTTATTAGCACTTCTATAGTTGCTCAGCAAGATGCAAACGGTTGTAAAGACAGCCCAATGTTTCCTAACAGAATGAAAAATTTTTTCATTTCAGAATGTATCTCTAATTATGGTGAGGCTGATTTTATTCTTAACACTGATGGGAGTAAAACCGAACATAAAGAAGGCACAAAAACAATGGTGCGTTACGATTTTAATACTGAATCTGGCCAACCAAAACCGAGCGTACTCCAAATTTTAAAAAATTATGAAAATGCTTCAAAAAATATTGGAGGGGTAACGGTTATACAAAATTCAGCCAGTGGATACGGTACCTATAAATTACTAAAAAATGGTAAAGTTACTGCATGGGTTAAAATAGAAACTGGTGGAGATGGCAATAACGATTTTTATTACCTCACAATTATTCAATTAGAAGAAATGACGCAGGAAGTAACTTCATCAAGTATATTAACCGCTTTAAATACCGATGGGCACATTGCACTTTATATAAATTTTGAAACTGGTAAATCAGACATTAAACCCGAATCGCAAAATATTATTGATCAAATTGCAGAAATGCTTAAGGCAAACGCCACTTTAAAAATTAATGTCGAAGGACATACAGACAATGTGGGTACTCCTGCATCTAACCAAACACTTTCTGAAAACAGAGCTAAAGCTGTAATGAATGCATTAATTGCAAAAGGAATTGATAAAAGTCGTTTAAGTTCAAAAGGTTTAGGCCAAACAAAGCCTATTAATGATAATAGTACCGAAGATGGAAAAGCTAAGAATAGAAGAGTTGAAATTGTAAAATTATAGCCAAAATAACTATAGTTTTGTAATTATTTTTAATTAAACTTATTTTAAACAAGCTCTAAGCAATAAAACTAAATTTTAATTTACTTTTGTTACTTTTTATAGTTAGTATGCAAAATAAAAAAGCATTGGCTTGGATAATTTTAATTGTTCTATCGCTTGTTTGGGGAAGCTCGTTTATACTTATGAAAAGAGGTTTGCAAGCCTATTCGAGCGATGAAGTGGCAGCTTTGCGTATATCTATAGCATTTTTGTTTTTAAGCCCTTTACTATTAAAATACCATAAAATTAACCTCAAACAATATTGGAAGGGCTTGGTATTAATGGGTGTTTTTGGCAATTTAATTCCTGCTTTTTTATTTACCAAAGCCGAAACCCAAATTAGTAGTAGTTTAACTGGGATGTTGAATGCCTTAACGCCTATATTTACAATACTTGTAGCATTAGTTTGGCTAAAAGTTAAACCTACACCTTTAAAAATTATAGGGGTAATAATTGGCTTTATAGCCGCAGTATGTTTAATGCTTTTTAACGATAGTGGCCAAGTATCAAAC
>JAYTRS010000184.1:0-1768 GCA_043746065.1 Bacteroidota bacterium
CAATAATATATTTAATAAACGAAAAGCGCCGTATTATAAGAAGAACCTTAACAGAATTTGAAGAGGAGTTACCTGAATCTAATTTTGTACGCATACACAAGTCTTATTTAATAAATAAAAAACAAGTGAGTGAAGTTAGAACAAATTCGATTATTATTGGCAATGTAGAACTTAATATTGGTAGGTCGTATCAAGATAATATAAAAGATATTTTATAAAACAAAAAATTGATTGATAATTCGCAATTTAAGGTTATAAATTATTAATAGTTCAATTTTCAATTCAATCTTAAGAATTGTTGTTCATATACATAAATACGTTGTTTGTCACATAAATAATTTAATTCGGTTTTAACACACTATGTTTATGTCTTATTAAAAATAATAACTATTTACTACTAAAAAAATTAATTATTAATCCAAAAAAATGAAGAAACTATTTACAACAGCTTTAGCACTTTTAGCTTTTAAAACTGCAATTTTAGCCCAAACCGTAACGGCGGTGGGTATTGTTACCCTTACTGGTGGTCCAAGTACACCTATGGAAGTGGCTTATAACCCAACTTTTAACTTGTACTATGCTAGTTCTGGTGGTGGTGGTTGTAATAATTTATCTACTTGGTCAGCAGCAGGTGGTTCGCCACTCGCTACAATTAGCGAGTGTTACGATAGTAGAGGTTTATGGTGGAATAGCCTTACCAATACTTTAGAGGGTAATAGTTACAATTCGGCTGGTATTTATACTATGGCTTTATCAGGTACTGGTATGCCAACAGGCGCTGGTGCAATTGCTTCAACAAATCAACAACCCGATCCACAAGCTGGTGGCCAGTTTGACCCAACAACCAACCAAGTATTATATTATTTTAATAGTGGTACAATAAAAAAACATAGCCGTAGCACTGGTTTATTAGTGTCAACTATAACTATTACGGGTTTACCAGTTGCTATAAGTAACTTGGCTACCTATGGTTTTTATACTGGTATTAGTGGCGCTGAGTATGCTGTTTACGATTATATTAATAGAAGAGCTTATTTAATTAATTATACAACTGGTGCTTATGTTAGTACGGTTCAATTTCCAGCTACAGCGGGCACGTCATCAAATTACAATCTTTCATACAGTAATGGTTTATATTTTATTTGTAACGGAACCACTTGGGTAGGATATTCTACAACTGCTTCGGCATTAAATTTTGATGGAATAGATGATTACGTTATAAACACAACTCCAAATTTACCAGGTATGAGTGCTTTTACGTTTGAAACTTGGTTTAATGTTAATAATACAACTAATGGTAAATTATTCTCTTCTAATGAAATGGAAGTAGCAATAGCGGGGGGTAATATTCAATTTTTTTGCCCTGCATTTTCTGCTAACAATGTAAGTATTATACCTACAGGTGTTTGGAAACATTTAGCAATAACCTATGATGGTGTTACCCTTAAATTTTATATTAATGGAGTGTTAGATAATGCTGTAGCAGCAACGGGTACAATTAGTGCTAACACAGGTTACAAAATAGGTAAACACGTATCAGCAGCTTGTTGTTTATTAAACGGTAGTTTAGATGAATTTAGAATTTGGAATACCCCACGTACAAAGTGCCAAATCAATACGTTTATGAATTGCGAAATACCAACTATTGCTGCTGGTTTAGTAGTTAACCACCATTTTAATCAAGGTATTCCAACAGGTACAAATACAGGTATAACTTCTTTAATAGATGCTAGTGGAAGTGCAAATACAGGTACTTTAACTAATTTTG
>JAYTRS010000185.1:0-16887 GCA_043746065.1 Bacteroidota bacterium
ATTCAAGTCATTTATTTAAGAAGAATAATTTTTTAAAAGAGTTTAATAATTTTAGCAGTATTTACGTATTATCTCGCAACAAACTTTTATTTTATTTTATTTTCATTTTACGAAAAAGGTGTATTATTGTATAAATAATAAATATGTCAAAATTAGGAATTATAGGAATTATTGCGGCGGTAATTGTTATTACTGGGATAGTTTACAGTACAGTAAATAAAAACATAGAAATACAAAAGATTAAAGCAAATCCAAAACAAGGTACTGCCAAAATCACAGAACGAGATATTCCTACAAAGAGTAGTGATGATGCCTATGGTGTATGGTTAACTTATGAATACGATGTTGACGGGAAACATTTTAGACGAACAAAAAAATATTATTTTAAAAAAAATATAGATGATTATTTGGTTGGTTATAATTTACCCTTTATTTATTGCCAAGATAATCCTGAATACAGCTGTTTATTAATATTAGAAAGCGAATATCAAGAGTTTGGCTTGCCACAGCCCGATAGTTTAAAAAAGTATAACAAGCGTATGATATAATTAAAAGGCAATTTACTATAATAAATATTTTAAAGTATCTATTTTATTTATTACGTTAAAAGCTATAAAATTAAGGTACAAGTTTATTACTTAAATTTATTATTAAACTAAAATTTTATACCAGTTTTGAATTAGTGATTTAGTTATCAAAAAATTATAAAAAGTAGAATGATAAATTGGTTGTAATGCTAAGAAAATTTTTCCCATTTTTCAAAACAATAATCGTATTTATTTTTTTCGTCGGCATTAAAACACTGATGCCAGGTTAATTTAAAATTACTGTTTTTTAAATCTACAAAAAAAGTATCGGCTTCAAATTCTGATTTTACTAATGTTCTATACACTTCGGTAATTACATTTATACTTTGGTCGTATATTTGAGCACCACCAATAATAAATATTTTTTCTTCGGTACAACTTTTAATGGCATCATTAATGGTGTTAAAAATAAAAGCACCTTCTACTTCATAATTTAAGTTTCGGCTAATAATAATGTTTTTTCTACCAGGCAAAAGTCTACCAATACTTTCGTAAGTTTTTCTACCCATTATTATTGGGCAACCCATAGTCGTACTTTTAAAAAAAGTTAAATCAGCAGGCAAATGCCATAACAATTTATTGTTTTTGCCTATGGCATTATTTAAATCGGTAGCAACTATGGCGGCTATTATCATGTTGTAAATTTTTTATCAAATTTAATATTTTAAACGCAGTACATTATAAATTAAATTTTAATTTTGATTAATGTTAGGTAATTTATTAATAGCGCATCCTTTATTAAACGATGGTTTCTTTAACCGTTCGGTAATTTGTATTACTAGTCATACAATTAGTGAATCGGTTGGTTTAATTTTAAATTTTAAAACTAATTATAAGTTAAGCGATTTAAGACCCGAATTAAATAACGCCAATTTCCCTATCTATGAAGGTGGCCCAGTAGCTAAAAATCAATTATTTTTTTTACATACATTAGGTAATGCTATACAAAATAGCTTACCCATAAAAGATAATATTTGTTTTGGTGGTAATTATAATGACTTATTACATTTAATTAATCAGGGTAACTTAAGTCAAAATCAAGTACGTTTTTTTGTAGGTTATAGCGGTTGGGATTCTGAACAACTAAATACCGAATTAAAAAATAAAAGTTGGTATGTAAATTCTACTACAAAAATCATGTTTAACAACGATGAAACAAATTTGTGGGAAAATAAATTAGCCGAAGTAAAAAGTAGCCTAAAAGTTTTTGGAACTATAGGACATGATGTGTATTTGAGTTGATTTGCGCTTTAATACTAAGGTACTTACCCGTTAATTTTATTTATTCTCTCCACAATTAATTTTACCTCATCAAGAGTATTGTATTTGCCAAATGAAAATCTAAATGTGTTTTTTATTTCATCTTCGTCAATACCCATCGCTTTTAAAACGTGCGAAGGTTCAGTATCTGCACTACTACATGCCGATCCACTTGCAAACGCAAAATGATTAACTAAAGATATTATTTTTAAATGTTTTGGAAATGAAATATTACTAGTGTTATATAAACGGTAACGTGTGCTACCATTAATAGTTAAACGTTTAATATCTAATAATTGATGTTCAAAATAATTTTTTAGTTTTGATATGTGTGTAGAGTTTTCCCAATAATTTTTTTCGGCTAATTGTGCAGCTATACCAAAGCCTACAATTAAAGGCACATTTAAAGTACCCGCGCGTTTATTGTTTTGATGTCCGCCCCCGTTAATTTGCTCAATAATATTTACACGCGGATTTTTTTGTTTCACATACAAAGCACCAACGCCTTTTGGGCCATAAAATTTATGCGCACTAAATGCCATACAATGAATGCCTAATTCATCTATATCGCAACGCTCTTTGCCTACAAACTGTGTAGCATCGCTAAAAAAAATAATATTGTTTGTATTACAAATTTGAGCTATTTTTTCAATAGGTTGTATAATGCCAGTTTCGTTATTAGCAGCCATTATACTTACTAAAATAGTAGTAGGCTTTATGGCTAATTGCAGTTCCTCTAAATCTATTAAGCCTTCTTTATTAACATTTAAATAGGTTATTTCAGCTCCTTGTTTTTGTATACTATTACACGTATCTAATACAGCTTTATGTTCGGTTTTACAGGTAATAATATGATTACCTTTTGTTCTATAGGCTTCAAAAATACCTTTAATTGCTAGGTTTACACTCTCTGTTGCGCCTGATGTAAAAATTAATTCATTGGCTTGGCAATTAATTAATTTAGCAATTTTTTGTTGAGCCTCTTCAACAGCAGCGTTTGCTACCCAACCAAATTGGTGCAACTTACTCGCTGCATTACCATAATGGGTATTAAAATAGGGTAACATGGTATTTATAACCTCGTCATCAACTTTTGTGGTAGCATTATTATCAAAATAAATAATTGGGTTAATCATTGTTTAAGCCTAAATTTGTGTTTTATAAAAATTTGCTTAAAGGTATAAATAAACATTATTTACTACTTCATTTAATTGTATTTATTTGGGGTTTCTCTCCTGTATTAGGGCGTTTTATTACCGCAGATGTATGGCAAATTGTGTGGTTTAGGGTTTTAATAAGCTCCATAGTTACTTTATTTTATTTAGTTATAAGTAAGCAAGCTATACTAATTACCAAAAAACAATTTTTACAATTGGGTGGTGTTGGCTTAATTATAATGGTGCATTGGTTAGCATTTTATGGTGCTATCAAAGTATCAAACATAAGTGTAACCTTAGTTGCTTTTAGCACAGGTACATTATTTAGCTCAATCGTAGAGCCCATTTTATACAAGCGTAGCATTCGTTTTTACGAAGTAATTATTGGTTTAATAATTATTGGAGCTATTGCTTTAATTTTTAGTATTGAAACTCATTATTGGTTAGGTATTGTTTTAGGAATGCTGGCAGCCTTTACTTCATCTATATTTGGCGTACTTAATGGTTTATTAGTAAAAACTATTCAACCAGCTATTATTAGTTTTTACGAATTATTTACCGCACTTATTGGTTTAACGATTGTATTATGTTGTACACAAAGTTTTACGCCTTTATTTTTTAGTTTGGATAATAATTCAATCATAGGTTTGTTAATTTTAAGTTTGGTGTGTACGGTGTTCCCATTTATTGCATCGGTTAATTTATCTAAATATATTAGTCCATATACAATTGTGTTAACTGTAAATTTAGAAACCGTTTACGGTATCATTTGGGCAATTTTATTTTATAACGAAAACAATGAGGTAAAACCAACTTTTTATTTAGGCGTGTGTATTATTTTATTTGCTATATTTTTAAATACCTATTTAAATAAATGGAGTGATAAACGAATTAAAATGTAATGAAGCATTTATGCAATTAAAAAAAATATTAATAATACGGTTTAGTTCTATTGGCGATATTGTGCTAACAACACCCATTATTCGTTGTGCTAAGCAGCAACTTATTGGCGTTGAAATTCATTTTGTAACAAAAAATATATTTAAAGATACCTTAATTAATAATCCTTACCTCGATAAATTAGTAACTTTTAATCAAGAGGTTACGGAAGTATTTGCTGAATTAAAAGCCGAAAACTACGATGTAGTTATTGATTTACATAAAAATTTGAGAAGTTTACGATTAAAACAGCACTTAAACACAAAATCTTTCTCGTTTAATAAAATTAATTTACAAAAATTTTTAGCAGTAAATTTTAAATTAAAAAATAGTTTACCAAAACGACATATTGTAGAAAGGTATTTTGAAGCCATTGTTAATATTGGCGTTAAACCTGATAATAAAGGCTTAGATTATTTTTTGAGCGAAGCTGATTATGTAAATTGTACAGACTTATTTTTTAATGCTTTACGTACACAATTTATTGCTTTGATAGTGGGTGGTAGTTATTACACCAAACAAATACCATTAAATAAATTAATTGAAATTTGTAAAAATGCTCCCTTGCCAATTGTAATATTGGGTAGCAAAGCTGATAGACAGATTGCAGAGGGATTACAGAAAAATTTTCCTAACGTTATAAATACATGTGGTAGCTTTTCTATTAACCAAAGCGCAAGTATTATCAGCCAAGCAGAATGGGTAATAACCTCCGACACGGGTTTAATGCATATTGCTAGCGCTTTTAATAAAAAAATAATTTCCGTTTGGGGTAATACTATACCCGAATTTGGCATGAGTCCTTATTTACCAAATGCTCAAAATAAAATAGTACAAGTAAATAATTTAAGTTGCAGGCCCTGTTCAAAACTAGGATACAGAAAATGCCCAAAATCGCATTTTAAATGTATGAATGACCTTGATTTTTCTTTAATAGTTAAACAACTCTAATTAGTAACAACACTTGTTTCGGTTTTATCTTCAAACTGGTTAATTAGCATGTTAATGTTTTGTATTAACACATCTTTTTCGTTACTAAACAATAAATTTAAGTTACAGTCTTTATCATACATGTTAAAAATATCAATGGCATAATTTTTATTCAATGAATAGTCTGTTAAATCCTTATTTACAGCCATTTTTAAATTTTCAACTCTATCTAATTGATATAATTTATGAGTTTCAATAATTTTTATTAATTCTTCAGCATAATTATAATAAGTAGCATAACCTGCATTTTTTAGTCCGTAACACCAGCCTTTGTAATCAGTAATTGATAAATTAAATAAAGGTGCGTAACGATTACGTATAGTTAAAAACAAGCTATGGTCAATGTACGAATCTTCAACGGTACTATACTTTCTAAAACATTCGTTTAAGGTATCATCGGTACTTGTAATGGTATCTCCCTCCCAATCTAAATGGCATTTAATGCCAAAATGATTGTTCGATTTTTTTGCCAAAGCACTATTACCACTGTTACTTTCAAAAATAGCTTGTGCTAAAATTACACTAGCAGGTATTTTATACTCTATCATTTGTGTTAAGGCAGTATTAGTATACAATAAACTATAGGTTTGTACCTGCATAGGCGGTACCTGTGCATTAACTTTAAAAGCTATTAACACCAAAAATAGCCAAAAATTTGCCTTACAGCATTTAGTAACGTTTGTTATTGATAGTGTAGTTTTAATCATTTACATTTACAAATGTAGATTAGGTCATAGCCTATTTTACAGTTAATTTTTATATATATTAACATAGCAGTATTGAAAATGCAAGCATTTAAATCTATTATAGTGGTAAGCACTTTTGTAATTATAAATCCAGTATTGGCACAAAATCCCTATAATTATCCTCCTACCGAAAAACAAAACATTTTCGATACTTATTTTGGTACTACCATTTCAGATCCCTATCGTTGGTTAGAAGATGATAAAAGTACTAAAACCGAAGCTTGGGCGAAAGCACAAAATGTCTGTACACAAAAGTATTTAAGCCAAATAAGTCAACGCGATAAAATAAAATCACGCCTTACAGAGTTATGGAATTTTAACAAACAAAGCGCACCCTTTAAAAAAGGAAATTTGTTTTTTTGTTATAAAAATAATGGCCTACAAAACCAAAGTGTGTTTTATATAAAAAAAACAATTAAAGACGAGGGCCAAATTTTATTAGACCCAAATACTCTATCCACAGATGGCACAGTATCTTTAAGCGGAATAGAAATTTCTAAAAATGGAAAAACACTGGCTTATGGTATTTCTAAAGCTGGAAGCGATTGGGTAGAAATTCATTTTAAAGATATCCTCACAAAAAAAGATTTACCAGATACCTTAAAATGGGTAAAATTTAGTGGTATGAGTTGGAAAGGCAATGGTATTTATTATAGCCGTTACGATGCTCCCACTGCAAGCGCACTTTCGCAAAAAAATGCATTTCATAAAGTGTATTATCACCAATTGGGCACTACACAAGATAAAGATGTGTTAGTATATGAAGATAAACAAAATGCCGATTATAATTTTGGTGCTAATGTTACAGATGATGAAAATTACCTTGCACTGTATATTAGCCAAACTACCAGTGGTAATAAACTATTATTAAAAGATTTAACAAAACAAAACTCGCCATTTATAACTATAGCTGATGATTTTGAAAACGAAAATACAATTATAGATAACGTGGGTAGTACTTTTTATATGCGTACTAACTATAAAGCCCCAAAATATAAATTAGTACAATTTACTATTGATATACCCGAAACAGCAAGTTGGAAAACTATTTTACCGCAAACCAATAATTTATTAGAGGGCGTACGTTTAAGTAACAAAAAAATAATTGCTAATTATTTGCAAGATGTTATCTCTACATTAATGTGTTACAGCCTAGGCGGTGCTTTTGAAAAAGAAATTAAATTACCTGGGCTTTGTAAATTAAACGCCTTTAATACAGATTATACTTACAACTTTGCAACTTATAGTATTGCACAATTTAATGCACCCGAAAAAAGTTATTATTTAGATTGCAAAACCTGGCAAAGTAAATTAATTTTTAAACCTACTACTAAATTTGATTCAGATAATTATACGACCGAACAATTATTTTTTTCAAGTAAAGATGGCACAAAAATCCCCCTATTTATTACTCATAAAAAAGGGTTAGTGTTATCCGAAAATACGCCCGCCTTTGTTTATGGTTATGGAGGATTTAATATTTCAATTACACCAGGTTTTGGTATTGATAAAGCTGTTTTTTTAGAAGCTGGAGGTATATACTGTGTTATTAATATGCGCGGTGGGGGCGAGTATGGCGAAGATTGGCACAAGGCTGGTACTAAGTGTAAAAAACAAAATGTATTTGATGATTTTATTGCAGGTTGCGAGTTTTTGGTATCTAAAAAATATACATCTTATAATAAAATTGCTATTCATGGGCGAAGCAACGGTGGCTTACTTATTGGTGCCGTTATGACGCAACGCCCCGATATATGTAAAGTAGCCTTACCAACCGTGGGTGTTTTAGATATGTTACGTTTCCATTTATTTACTATTGGTAGGGCTTGGAGTGTAGATTATGGTAATAGCGAAAATAAAGAAGAATTTGATTGCCTCATAAAATACTCACCATTACACAATGTAGCTAAAAATCGCTATCCTGCAACGATGGTTTTAACGGGCGATCATGATGATAGGGTAGTGCCTGCACACTCGTTTAAATTTGCAGCAGCTTTGCAAGAAAAAAATGAAAGTCAAAATCCAATGTTAATTCGTATAGATGTAAATGCTGGGCATGGTGCTGGAAAACCTACAGCTAAGCAAATTGACGAATTTGGTGATATGTGGAGTTTTGTATTTTATCATTTAAAAATGGAACTGTAAATAATGGTAATTAAAATTATTAAACTAAAAATAATAACGTAAAAATTTAATAACTAGACTTAAATAAAAATCATGAAAAAAATAATCCTTCTTATCACACTTATAGCTTCTATTAGTATGAATGCACAGGTACAAAAATACCATAAAGTTCAAATGATGGGTGACGAACAACTTGCAAAACAACTATTGCAATTAGGCATTACAATTGATCATAGCGATGCTAATGACGAAGGAATTGTTGCCGAAATTAGTGATGCCGAAGTGCAAATTTTAAAGCAAAACAAAGTAAAGTATAAAATTTTAATTTATGATTTATCTAAATTTTACGAAGCACGTAATAAAGCGGATGCGGTGTCAAAAACATCGGTAGCGGGGGTTTGTAATGCATCGCCAATCGCTAAACCTTCTCACTTTCATTTAGGAAGTATGGGTGGCTATTTTACTTATGTAGAAATGCAACAAATTTTAGATAGCATGGCATTATTATACCCTACTATTATTTCTGTAAAACAAGCTTTAAGTCCACAAAGTATTGAAGGTAGAAATATTTGGCAAGTAAAAATTAGTGATAATCCTGCTATTGACGAGCCTGAACCCGAAGTACTTTACACCTCGTTACACCACGCTCGCGAAGCTGCTAGTCTCTCCCAACTCATCTTTTACATGTGGTATTTATTAGAAAACTATGCAACTAACCCCGATATACAAGGCATAATTGATAATAGCGAAATGTATTTTGTGCCTTGCGTAAATCCAGATGGCTATGTATATAACCAAACCACAAATCCCAGTGGTGGAGGCTTATGGCGTAAAAATCGTAAAGTAAATGGCGATGGTACATTTGGAGTTGATTTGAATAGGAATTATGGCGACCATTGGGGTTATGATAACATAGGCTCTTCACCCAGCACAAGTAGTGATACGTATAGAGGTACAGCCGCCTTTAGTGAACCGGAAACACAAGCCATGCGCAACTTTTGTAACACTCGCCAATTTATTACAGCTTTAAATGCTCATACTTACAGCAATTTATTGATTTACCCTTGGGGCTATTTACCTAGTATTTATACACCTGATAGCGCTACCTTTGTAAATTGGAGCGTATTATTAACCGAAGATAGTCGTTTTTTATACGGCACCGGCGACCAAACCGTAGCATACGTAACCAATGGCGATAGCGATGATTGGATGTATGGAGAACAAACAAGCAAACCTAAAATTTTATCAATGACGCCCGAAGCGGGTTCATCAGCCGATGGTTTTTGGCCTGCCTCATCGCGTATAATAGATATTTGTAAAACAACATTTATGCAAAATTTAAACTTAGTAAAATTGGCAATTAAAAATGGTGTAGCTAAAGACAATAACGATAAATTTTTATCTACCAGCGGTTATTTAAAATATACCATGCAGCGTTTAAGTATAAACTCAACTACGTTTACAGTGAGTATAATGCCTGTGGGTGGCGATATTACATCGGTGGGTCCACAAAAAATTTATCCGAGCTTAGCGGCAAATCAAAAAATAAATGATTCTATTTCCTTTACTTTAAATACAGGGTTAACGGTGGGGCAAACGATTAAGTATTTAATTACTGTAAATAGTGGTGCGTTTTCGCGCAGCGATACCATTACAAAAATTTATGGTATTCCAACAACTTTATTTTCTGAAGGTGGTAATTCCACCTCAACCAGTTATTCTACAAGCGGTAGTTGGGGTTTAAGCACTACTAAATTTGTTAGTCCGCCCACAAGTATTACTGATAGTCCAGTGGGTTTATATGCTTCTAATTCAAATAAATCTATCACCTTAAATAATCAGGTAAATTTAAGTAATGCTATTTATGCCCACTTACAATATTATACACGTTTTGAAATTGAAAAAAACAGTGATAAAGCTCAAATATTAATTAGTACAAATAATGGAAGTAGCTTTACGCCCTTATGTGCCAAGTACGAAACTTCACCTGCTTCATTTGGCGGCACAGCTCCTATTTACGATGGCTTTCAAGACGACTGGGTAAAAGAAGATATTGATTTATCAGCCTATATTGGTCAAAATATTTTAATACGTTTTACCTTCAGTTCTAACTTCAATGTAAATAAAGATGGTTTTTATTTTGATGATATTTTAATTCGTAAACTACCAAACCCAGTAGTTAACGTAAAACAAAATACTGTATTTGAAGATAATATTAGTCTTAGTCCTAACCCAAGCGCTGGCGTATTTAATTTACTTAATCCTAATTTAAAAAACATAGACGTTACTGTTTACAATACTTTATGGCAAGTTGTATTTAAAACTACAACGGCCAATCAACAATCTATGATTAATATTGAAGAGTATCACAACGGTATTTATTTCGTAAAATTAAAATTAGATAACCAAGAGGTAATAAAAAAAGTGGTGCTTGATAAATAATGATTATTTAAGAATAGTTGTATAAAGTCAGCCAAATTTAGTAGCTTAAAAAGAGTTATAAAATTTTATTTTTCGGTTAACTGTTTTTCGCATTCGGCAATTTTATTGGTAACATACGCATCTTTAGGTTTTTGGTTTAATGCAACTTCGTACTGTTTTTTGGCTTCGGCGTAATGTTTGGTTTTAAAATAATTATCAGCTTTTGTAATTGCTTCTTTATATTTATCTGCACCAAATTTTTGTGGGATACTGTGTTTACTTGTACCGCTATTGTTTTCAGTAGTTTCAGAGGTGTTATTGTTTTGTGAAGTTTCAACGGTAGTGGTTGTATTTGTTTTTTCGGGTAAGTTTTTATTAAATTGTTCTTTATTTTTTTCGTTTTTTTTGGCAATAGCCTTTTCATTCTCTGTTTTTGCGGCTTGAACTTGCTCGGCATTTAATTGAGCAACAGCTTCTTCTTTTGTTTTTTTATCTTTTATACATAATTCGGCTTTTTCTTTTTGATCAATAGGGTATTGCTCGCCAGGAATTAAATTAATGGCTTTGTTATAAAATTCTTTTGCTAAAATGCAATTGTGTTTTTTTAATGCCTCATCGCCTGATTTATTGGCCGAACAAAATTTTTCAATAATTGTATTTTCTGCATCATATATTTTAGAAAGAATACTTAGTCCATTATTTGTTACAGGTTGGTCTTTATCAAAATTTTGTTCGTTCGCTTTATATTCTACTTTTACCAAAGGTTCGTTTAAGCCAATATAATCAACTCCTTTAATAGGTTTAGACATTAAGAAACCTGTAATATTTACAGTGGGCTTATAATTAGCTTTCCCCACATTTTCGGGAACGCCATTTGTGGTAACATAAAACTTTTTAGTATTACAAGCTGTATAGGCAATGGTGAGAATAAATTCACCTTGTGCTGGAATATCAATTTCAAAATTGCCTGTTGGGTTACTTGTAGTTTGGCCTATTTGAGTTTTATCTTTAAATAAAGTAATAGTGGCACCACCAAGTACTTTTTCTGATTTTTGAGCAGATGTAGTCAATCGCCAAGTTCGTAACTCAATGGTACTTGTTAATTTTAATGTCCAGTTTTGAGAAATGGATATAAAACAAAGAAATAGAGAGGGTATAAAAAAATAAAATTTTAATTTCATTAATAAATTAGTTTAAATTATTTTGGGTTCAAAAACACATCACAATCTGCTATTTTTTTTATAGCGTAAGCATCGTTAGGTTTTTGTTTTAAAGCTTCTTGATAATTTATTTTTGCTTCTTTATAACGTTTAAATTTAAAATCGTCATCGGCTTTGGTAATGGTTTCTTTATATTTATTTACACCTATTTTTTGTGGTATACTGTATTTACTGTTACCATGCCCAGTTTCGGGGTCGCTATCTTTTTGTTTGGTTTCGTAGGCTAATCGTTCTTTTTCAGCCTCGTCAGCAGCGCGTTTTTTTGCTCGGGCTTCATCTTCTGCAAGTTCTTCAGCCTTAACTTTTGCCAGACCTTCCTTTTGCTTTTGTGCTTTTTCTTGAGCTGCTTTTTCTTTTTCTAATTTTTTCCCTAACTTTTTTTCTTCAATGGCTTTTTCTTCAGCAAGTTCTTCGGCTTTAACTTTTGCTAAACCTTCCTTTTGCTTTTGTGCTTTTTCTTGAGCTGCTTTTTCTTTTTCTAATTTTTTCGCTAACCTTTTCTCTTCAATGGCTTTTTCTTCAGCTTGTAATTCTTGGGTTTGATTGTTGGCGGCTTCTGTTTTTTCTTGATTCGCTTTTTGTTTGGCTGTTTTATCGGCTTCAGCTTTTTCTTTTGCCGTTTTATCGATTTCGGCTTTACTTACCAGATTTTTTTCTTTAGCTATTTTGTCAGCTTCTGCTTTTTCAAGCGCCGCTTTCTCTTTGTTTTCTTTATCTGCAAGTGTTTTTTTTTCTTCGGCTTTTTTAGCTTCGATAGCCTTTTTTTCGGCCTCTGCTTTATCTTTTAAGCATAAGCCTACTTTTGCAAGTTGAATAACGGGATACTGTTCTCCCGGAATCATTGCTATTGCTTTTTCGTAAAGCATTTTAGCTAAAGGGCAATCGGGTTTTGCTAAGGCTACATCACCTTCTTTATTTGTAGTGCAAAAGCGTTTAAATAAATCGTCTTCGGCACTATAAATTTTTGAAACAATGCTTAAGCCTTTATCCGTTCCTTCGGGTGTATCGTCAAAAGCTTTTTTATTAGATAAATATTCTACTCTAATTAAATCCTGACTTAATTCGCTATAATTAATGCCAGGATAAGGTTTTACCATAATAAAGCCACCAGTAATTTTAAAAGAAGGTTTTGAATTATCGTTAAAAATAGTATTTGGTACACCTTCAGTATTTACAGCCATACGTTTAGTATTACAGCCTGCATACGATACGCTTAAATAAAAATTGCCATTGGGCGGTACCATAATGGTAAACTCGCCATCAGAATTGCTGGTAGTTTGTGCTATTTGCTTGTTGTTTTGATAAAGTATAATAGTAGCACCACCAATTACATTTTCTTCTTTAGTGGCTTTGGTATCTAATTTCCAAGTGCGCAAATACACATTACTACTCAGTTTAAGTTGCCAGTTTTGTGCAATACTAATACTATTTAGTATTATAAAAAATAAAATTAGTTTTATATTATTGTTCATCATTTAAAAAAATTGCGTTTTATAAAAATACAATTTTTTTGTGATTTTGAGTTAAATATTTACCCCAATAACTATTAATTTTTTTAGTTTAGCAAGCGCTTTATTTCTAATAAAGCTTCGCTCATATTTGTAAATTTATAATCGGCAATGGCAAATTTTTCATTATTAAAATGATAAATGCTAGGGACTGCAATAACTTGCATTTGAGCTGCTTTTGCTGCAATTACACCATTTACCGAGTCTTCAATTACTAAACAATTATTGGTATTAATATTTAACTGCTGTGCGCACACTAAAAATACTTTTGGGTGGGGTTTACCATACGTCATAAATTGTGCTGAAACTATTGCGCTAAAATAATGCTGTAATTTTAATTTATTTAAAACGGCATCCATTATTTTTATGGATGAGGATGTTGCTAAACCAATTTTTAATTTTTTTTGTTGGCAATAGTTTAATACATCTAAAACGCCATCAATAGTTTTGCCTTTTTCGTTAATTAAATCTATTAAAATATCTATAACGTTATTTTCAAAATCAGCTACTAAAATAGTGGTAATGTTAAAATGGGTAAACCAAATTTGTACTACTTCGGTAAAACGCATGCCCGTTGTTTTTTCGCAATCACTTTCTGTAAATGGTACCCCAATGTTTGTAAATCCTTTAATCATAGCTATTTGCCATAAAGGTTCGCTATCAATTAGCACGCCATCCATATCAAAAATTACAGCTTTAATTGTATTTTGCATTGTTAATTAGTTTGTTAAGTATTTGCAAAGATATTTGATTTAACAAACAACACTAAAATTACTTTTGTACTTATGTATTTGCCCGAATTTAAAACCATTGGTTTATCTGAAATATTTTGCATTATAAGTGCGGTTGCTTTTGTATTAATTTTAATTAATTATTTAATTAATTATTTGCCCCTTGCTAAACTAAAAAACACACATCTGGAAACCGAAACAACTAACGAACCCATTTCGGTAATAATTTGTGCTAAAAATGAAGATGATAATTTAACCGAATTTTTACCAAAAATATTAACCCAAAACTATTTAAATTTTGAAGTAATTGTTGTAAACGATTGTAGTAATGATAATACGGAGCATGTGATTGATGAGTACGCTAAAATTTTTTCAAACTTGCGCAAGGCCAATATAAAAGAAGATAGTTATTATAAACATGGCAAAAAATTTGCAATGTTAGTAGGTATTAAGGCTGCTACACACAACCGTTTAGTATTTATTGATGCAGATTGCTATCCTACTGGCAATAACTGGTTAAGCCAAATGGCGGAAGGGTTTACAGTTAATAAACAAATAGTTTTAGGTTATGGTGCTTACGAAAAACAACCAGGCCTACTTAATAAGTTAATTAGGTTTGATACTTTTTGCATTGCTGCTAATTATATATCGGCTGCCATAAAAAACAAACCTTATATGGGAGTTGGGCGTAATTTAGCATACACTAAAGATTTATTTTTTAAACAAAATGGGTTTAAAAGTCATTATCATATTAACTCTGGCGATGATGATTTATTTGTTAACGAAGCAGCAAATAGTACTAATACTAATATTTGCGTTGATGTTTTATCTATAACTGTTTCTAAACCAAAAAAAAGTTTTAGAGATTGGCGCATACAAAAATCAAGGCATTTAACAACATCCCCTTATTATAAAAGCCAAACAAAAACTAAATTATTTTTTAATTATTTTAGTCAGTATTTTTTTTATTTTTCTCTAATACCTCTAGGTTTTTCGTTTAATACTGTTTTAGTAATACCTGCAATTTTATTATTAAAAATGCTAGTGCAATGGTTAATTTTAAGCAAAATTACGAAGCGCTTAAACGAACCCGATTTGTTAGTGGGAAGTGTAATTTACGAATTGCTTCTTTTAATAATTTATCCTATCTTTCATTTATCAAAATTATTTTTTAAACAAAATAAGTGGACGAACTAAATAACACACATTTACACCTTTCTACCAAAGGCGTTTACGATTATAATTTAGTGCAATTAGCATTACAAAATAATCAAAAAGCCTATGCTGAGCTTTTGCAGCGATACCATGAAAGTGTGTTTTATATGATGCTTAAAATGTGTAATAATAAGGATGATGCCGAAGATTTGACGATTGAAGCATTTGGTAGAGCCTTTAAACGCTTAGAGCAATATAATCCCGAATTTGCATTTAGTACTTGGCTTTTTAAAATTGCGAGTAATAATGCTATTGATTTTTTACGAAAAAAGAAACAAACAGCAGCGCTTTCTATTGATACAAAAGCAAATAATAACGAAGGAACTGACCATTCTGCCAACTTAAAATCAGGTGTGTTAAACCCCGAAGAAACCTTTATTAAAAAACAAAAAATAGAAAATATTAGGCTTTTTGTAAATAAATTAAAGCCAAAATATAAAGAAATGATTGAAATGTTTTATTTTCAAGAAATGACGCATGAAGAAATTTCTCAAAAATTAGATTTACCAATTGGCACTATTAAAGCGCAATTATTTAGAGCGCGTGATTTATTATTCTCGGCATTAAAAAATAAACATAAAAAATTTTAAGTATTTTAAGTTGATAAGCATTATTACAAAATATTTTACGGATTTAACACCACTTCAAAAACAACAATTTGAACAATTATTTGAGTTGTATAGTTTTTGGAATAGCCAAATAAATGTTATTTCGCGAAAAGATATTGATTTGCTTTATGAACGCCACATACTTCATTCATTGGGCATAGCAAAGGTTATGAATTTTCAACCCAATACACAAATTTTAGATGTTGGCACTGGTGGTGGTTTTCCTGGTATACCGTTGGCAATTTTGTTTCCGCAAAGTAATTTTTTGTTGGTAGATAGTATTGGTAAAAAAATAAAAGTAGTTAACGAAGTGGCCACAGCGCTTAATTTAAAAAATGTAGTAGGGAAACATCAACGTGCAGAAGAAGTAAATCAAAAATTTGATTTTGTGGTAAGCCGAGCAGTTACCGAATTCCCAGTATTTTATACATGGGTAAAAAATAAATTTTTAACTACTAATTTTAATCAATTACCAAATGGTATTTTGTATTTAAAAGGTGGCGATTTAAAAGAAGAGTTTAAACACTTTTATTCTAAAGCTCAATTTTACAATTTAAAAAATTATTTTACCGAAGAGTTTTTTGAAACTAAAAAGGTTGTGTACTACAAAATGTAATATACTAATCGCCAAATAAACCACCATTACGTTTTACAATGCTTTTACCTAAATGTTTATAGGCCATTTCGGTTACTTCTCTTCCTCTGGGTGTACGCACTAAATAACCTTCTTGTACTAAAAAAGGTTCGTACACTTCTTCTATGGTGCCAGCTTCTTCGCCTACAGCGGTGCTTATGGTATTAATACCTACAGGGCCACCTTTAAATTTTTCAATAATGCATAATAAAATACGGTGATCCATTTCATCTAATCCATTCTTATCAACGTTTAAAGCCTTTAAGGCATAGGTTGCAATTTCTATATCAATTTTTCCATCACCTTTTATTTGAGCAAAGTCTCTTACTCTTCGTAATAATGCGTTTGCTATACGAGGTGTACCGCGACTACGACGGGCTATTTCATAAGCGGCCTCGTCTTTAATTTCAACTTTTAAAATAGCAGAACTGCGTTGTACAATACCTGTTAGTACTTTACTATTATAATAATTTAACCTACTTGTAATGCCAAAGCGTGCGCGTAAAGGCGCCGTTAGTAAGCCACTACGGGTGGTAGCGCCTACCAATGTAAAAGGGTTTAGTTTTATTTGAACGGTACGCGCATTAGGTCCACTATCAATCATTATGTCAATTTTATAATCCTCCATGGCAGAGTACAAATACTCTTCAACGATTGGACTAAGGCGATGAATCTCGTCAATAAACAATACATCGTACTCTTCTAAATTCGTCAACAAACCCGCTAAATCGCCCGGTTTATCAAGTA
>JAYTRS010000186.1:0-5755 GCA_043746065.1 Bacteroidota bacterium
ACTGTTTTGCTTACTACGAAGTAGCACTTATTTTTTTGCAGTTAAACGAATTTTTAGCCAATAACACTAGTACTAACACAGCCAACATTGCCATAAAAACAGGCGTTAGCACAGATTATTTTATTCAAATTGCAAAGCTGCGAGCCGTTAGACGAATTTGGGAAATTTTTAAAACAGAATACAATTTAAAAAATGAGTTGCATATTATTGTTGAAACAAGCTTAACCAACAAATCCATTTCTGATAGTTATAATAATTTATTACGCACTACCGTTGAAAGTATGGCAGCTATTGCAGGCGGTTGTAACGAATTAATTGTTAATCAATTTGATGTATTGTTTCCGCAAAATAAAAATTTAGGGGAGCGCATGGCCATTAACCAACAACTTATTTTAAAAGAAGAAAGTTATTTAAACAAAATGGCCGATGTAAGTTGCGGCAGTTATTATATTGAAAGCATTACAGATGCCATTGCTACAAAAGCCCTAAAAACCTTTAAACAGTTTGAAGAACAGGGTGGTTATTTTAAATGTTTAGAGAATAACGTTTTTGAAAACGAACTAAAAAAACAAGCTCAACAAAAAACAGAAGCCATAAACAGCCAACAGCAAATAAGCATTGGGGTTACTAAATATAAAAATGAAAAAGAACAACTCATGCTTAGCCAACATATTAAAACGCAATTACAACAATTAGCCATTAATAATCCGGTTTTAAACTTCGAATTACAAAATTTTTAATTATGCGTAAATCATTAGCTCACCTAACATACACGCCTATTAGCGACCTTTTAATTCCTAAAAACGAAAGTTTTTTAACTGCCGAACAAATAGAGTTAAATCCAAATTACCAATTTTCAGACATTAAGCATTTAACGCATACACATTTTGCGGCTGGCCTGCCGCCTTTTTTGCGTGGCCCTTATGGCAGTATGTACATAAAAAATGCCTGGACAATTAGGCAATACGCAGGTTTTAGTACTGCCGAAGAAAGTAATGCGTTTTACCGTCGTAATTTAGCGGCAGGGCAAAAAGGGTTATCTGTAGCTTTTGATTTAGCCACACACCGCGGCTACGATAGCGATAACGAGCGTGTAGAGGGAGATGTAGGAAAAGCAGGCGTTGCCATTGATAGCATTTTAGATATGAAAATTTTATTTAACCAAATTCCGTTAGATGAAATGAGCGTATCTATGACGATGAATGGCGCTGTATTGCCCATTTTAGCGTTTTATATAGTAGCGGCAAAGGAGCAAGGCGTTAGTATGGATAAATTAACAGGCACCATACAAAACGATATTTTGAAAGAATTTATGGTGCGCAATACTTACATCTATCCGCCAACGCCCAGCATGAAAATTATTGCAGATATATTTGAATTTACTAGTAAAAACATGCCTAAGTTTAATTCTATTTCTATTAGTGGCTATCACATGCAAGAAGCGGGTGCCACGGCAGATATTGAATTAGCCTACACCTTAGCCGATGGTGTAGAATATATTCGCAGTGGTATTAAAGCAGGTTTAGATATTGATGCCTTTGCCCCTCGCCTATCGTTTTTTTGGGCAATAGGCATGAATCATTTTATGGAAATTGCTAAAATGCGTGCGGCACGTATGCTGTGGGCTAAACTCGTAAAACAATTTAATCCTAAAAATGCAAAATCGTTAGCCCTACGCACCCATTGCCAAACCAGCGGTTGGAGTTTAACAGAGCAAGACCCATTTAATAATGTTACCAGAACCTGTGTAGAAGCTTTAGCTGCCGTTATGGGGCATACACAAAGTTTACATACCAATGCCTTAGATGAGGCCATTGCCCTGCCTACTGATTTTAGTGCGCGTATTGCCCGCAATACACAGTTAGTATTACAACACGAAACTAATATTTGTAAAGTAGTTGACCCTTGGGGAGGAAGTTATCACCTTGAAAAATTAACCAACGATATTGCCAACAAAGCCTGGGAGTTAATTGAGGAGGTTGAAAAATTAGGAGGCATGGCTAAGGCTATTGAAACGGGTATTCCAAAAATGCGTATTGAAGAAGCCTCTGCCCGCAAACAAGCGCGTATTGATGGTGGCAAAGATATTATTGTAGGCGTTAATAGATTTACAAACGATGAAAAAACAAACGTAGAGGTATTAGATGTGGATAATGATAAAGTGCGCCACCAACAATTACAACGTTTAAAAACATTAAAGGCTGAGCGCGATACTATTAAAGTGGAAGAGGCTTTAAATACTTTAACCGAATGTGCCAAAAGCGGAAAAGGAAATTTGCTTGAACTTGCTATTACTGCTGCCGAATGCCGTTGTAGTTTAGGCGAAATTAGTACTGCTTTAGAAAAAGTATATGGCCGTTACAAAGCACAAATAAAATCAATTGCGGGGGTGTATAGTAAAGAGATTAATATGGACGAATCATTTAAAAAAGCCAAAGAGTTATCAGATAAATTTGCCGAACTAGACGGACGCCGTCCACGCATTATGGTGGCAAAAATGGGACAAGATGGGCACGACCGTGGCGCAAAAGTAATTGCCACTAGTTTTGCCGATTTAGGTTTTGATGTAGATATTGGGCCACTGTTTCAAACGCCAGCCGAAGCCGCCAAACAAGCCGTAGAAAACGATGTGCATATTTTAGGCGTGAGTAGTTTAGCCGCAGGGCATAAAACATTAATACCCAAATTAATAGAAGAACTAAAAAAATATGGCCGAGAAGATATTATGATTGTAGCCGGAGGCGTTATACCTCAGCAAGATTATGATTTTTTATTTAAAAATGGCGTAAGCTTTGTGTTTGGCCCTGGCACAGTAATTAGTAAAAGTGCTATTGATATTTTAGAGAAGTTAATTGCGAAATTTTAAAACCTAAACCAGCCAAAATTAATCTTGTGTTGTTTTATTTTAAATAACTAAACTTAGAATACTGTAAACTATTTGTAAAGCCTCTTTTAATACCACCCAAAGTTGCTGAATATTTATTATCAAGCTTTACAATAATAATTAGATAATTATTTGTGGTAAATGCATTTAATTCGGCAGGCGAAAATGTAACCGAGCCATTTGAACCTAAATAATATTTGTAAATGTAATTTGACCCTGAAGATAAAGATACAAAAACACCGCTTTGATTATTACTTACACCACTTACATTTACGGTAATACCATTTGCTTTTATACAGGTATCAGGTAATAAATTACCATCTGTATATTTAGGATAGTTTGGGATAAAGCTTTGGCTAAATGGCGTTACAGTGCCAGAACCAGAAACGCTCCATGTTAATGAACCTGCAATATTTACACTTGTATTTGGGCTTAAAGTATAAAATAAAGAGCTGTTATTAAATGGAATTGTAGCATTGTTTAATGTTACCACGCCTGCATTAATTTTAGTTGTTGAATTTAAAACAGAGTAAAACGACCCAAGAATTGAACTATCTTTTGTAACAATTCCCCCACTATTAATATATTGGTAGGTAGTTTCTAAATTACAAAAATCACCGCCATTAGATGCTACTAAACCACTAGGTGCAGCACCTGTGCTTGTGCCCCCTGTAGCACTTGTATTAGTAGGCGCAGGCGTTGCCTCCTTTTTTTTACAGGCAAAAAAAGTTAGTAGTAAAAGTAAGGTAGTAGTGGTTAATATATGTTTCATGGTTTATAAATTTAGCGTTGTAATATAATTTTTTGATATTTACTTTGGTTTAAGCCTGTAATTACTTTTATAAAATAAACACCATTACTTAAATGCTGAATGTTAATTTTTGATTGATTACTTGTAATAACGGATTGATAAACTACTTGCCCCAAACTATTTAATATTTCGAGTTTTGTATCCGTCAGGCAAAAGGTTAAAATGTCGAAGTAAGTTATACAAAGATATGATGAATATTGTAAGGTTAAAAAGAATTTTTTAATAGTTAAAACGTCAATTGACGTTTTAACATGTAACAAAGGCTAATAATAATATTTCAAATAACCTTTGTGTTATTGAATCTATAGTATCTTATTCAAAAACAATACAGCCAATTTTAAATACAAATTGTTTACCATGTCATACTAGTCCTACGGCTTTTGCATTAGATAATTATTTTGGAACGAAAGCCGTTGCCAGTTCTGGTAATTTAACGGCTGTAATTACTGGAGACCCAAGTTATACTGAAATGCCTCCAAATAAAATTATAGATTCGTGCGATATTAAAGCCATTATTAACTGGGTAAATCAAGGCTACATAAATAATTAGTTATACCTCTCGGAAAGAATTTTACCTCCCTCTAAACAAATATAACCTTACTAAGAAATAATTTTTGCCTCCTCGAAATGAATTCAGTTTTTCTTAAATTAGATTAGCATCTCTTGATCATAAAAACAGAAGGTTATTTGTAAAAGTTGCAAAAAAACTATTTCAATTAACATCTATATTCAATTTTAGGTATTTTAGATTATCTTTATCCAAACATTAAGCAAAATAAATTATGAAAACATTAAACTTTTTTTTAACACTATTATTTTTTATAGGCTTTAGTTGTTACAGTCAAACAAGTACAATTAAAGGAAAAATTACTGATGTAAAACCACAATTTGCAGGGCAATATGCATTAACGGTAGAAAAAACCGAGTTAGTATTAATAACAGATATAAATGATAAAACTGGGAAAAGTTTTGAAATTAATAAAGAATATAAGGATATATTGATTTTGACAGAAGATAATAAATACATTTTAAATCCTAAATATGCTAATCAATATTTTAAAATAACCTATGCACTAAATGGTAAAGGTTGGAATTGTATTAAAAAATTAAAACTAATTAAAAAATGAAAAAAAAATTAATTACAATAGTTTTTCTTTTTGTTTGTAGCATTTATTCAATCGCTCAAACAGTTTTGGGTATAGATGTATCGCACTACCAAGGCACGGTTAATTGGACACAGGTTTATGCCGCTGGTTATGTATATGCTTGGGCTAAAGCAACAGAAGGTACTGGCACCACAGATGCTCAGTACATAAATAATGCAACAAATGGAGTAAGTGCCAGTATGTATATGGGAGCTTACCATTTTGCACATCCCGATGTAAATACAACCAACGCAGGCGCTATTGCCGAAGCTAATCATTTTTTAAGCGTTGCTCAACCTTATATAATATCTTGCCAATTACCGCCAGTACTTGATTTAGAAGTGAATACAACATTAACTAATGCCCAATTAACTGCTTGGGTTCAAAATTGGATGAATACTGTACAAACTGCCACAGGCATTATCCCAATACTTTACACGAGTGGAAGCATTGCAAATTTAATGGGGCCTTCGTTAGCCACCTACTGTAAATTATGGATTGCCGACCCAGATGGAAGCCCTACAGTTACACCACCAACATTAGGTCCATGGGCTCCTAATTGGGCATTTAAACAGTACTCATGGACGGGAACTGTTTCTGGAATTACAGGCTCTGTTGATTTAAACTCCTTTCCTGGCACACTTGCAGGGCTTAAAAGTTTAATGGGATGTACTAGCACATCTACTGTGTGTAACCATTATTATACAAATTTACCTTACACTACATCATTTGAAACTACTTGGTTAATGGATTCGTGTAACAATGGTGCTCAAAGAGTACCAGACAAATATTGGAAAAGTAATATTGGGGGTACATCCTCTTCAGGTAACGATTATTGGCATAGAGATGATTACACAGGTATAGATTGGACAAACCCTACTAGCGGTTCATACACACCAGTCGCATCTACAGGTA
>JAYTRS010000187.1:0-5749 GCA_043746065.1 Bacteroidota bacterium
AGATGCCAAATGGGCAAAAACAGTTGCAAAAGTTGTCTTTAACCCATCTGGAATTTTATCTTCTAAAAAAGATAGAGATAAAGAAGATTAATAAATACCTAAAGGTTGTCTGGTTTTGAAACTCTTTTAAAATACTATTTTACGTTTTGCCTTAACAGAAGCTATGGCCTTGTTCGTATATATAATAAGATTTCTGATTTTATTTGTTTCCTAATTTTAGAAAGTTCTAAGAAAATAGAAATTTAAAACTACAAATTTAAAAAAAATAAAATTTAATACATTAACCTCAGTAAATCCTGATATAACTAAAGTATTGTCATACGGCACAGGCAAAGCAAGCGTTTTAGGACGTCTTAATTATAGATTAAGTGTAGGTTCGAATTCTGCTATTTTATAAAAGTTTTAAACGACTTATTTGAAGAAATAATAAAATATAAATAAGAAGGTAAAAATTAAAATTGTTTGGAAATTCGTTGTTAGGTGGGAAATAAACTTTGAGACATCTTTTTATGAGTGTGTAATAAACTTTAATTACCTTTCTTTAAGCATTTATTTTTTATACCTTTCCTTTTTATACTTTTGCATTTTAATTAGAAAATATAAAATTGATAAAGATAAAAAAAAATAAGATTATGCAACGAAAAAACTTAATACTTAAGGTTGTACCTTAGTTAAAGAATTTAAAAGACCTTACGTCTAATTTTCAAAACTAAGATAAACTTACCTAAAAAAGTCTTAAACAAAGATTTAAAAGCATTTGGGTATCAAACTACCTAAATTACCCTAAACGGGCCTTAAAATCAAAATTAAGGAGGTCTGGGGGTCTTTTACTACGAATTATTTTTATAATAAAAATTTAATAGGGTGTGTGTACAAAACCTGCAAGTTTTTTAGCGTAGTGTTACTAATGATTCTTGCATATATAGATGTATAAATATATATAAAATTTAACTTGATATTAAAAATTTTTTTTTCTTGAAAATTTAAAGTCTTTTTTTAAGAATATTATGTTCTCAATTGAACTTGTTTTAGTTGTTATTACTAACTATTAGTATTTAGGTATCTTAACGAATTATTTCACAATGTCTGCTCTTAACTGTAGTTACAATATCTCTATTACAACCGTTGTTTTGGTTTTTTTTATCTATTTTTTTTTTATAATTTATAAAAAATATTATTTACATTAAAATGGTGTTTATCATTTTAGAACAAATAATCACTTGATTTTGTATTATAAGGGTAAACAACGGGAATCGAACCCGTGGCTTTCGGAACCACAACCCGACACTCTACCAACTGAGTTATGTTTACCATAGGTATGGGCAATAACAGACTTGAACTGCCAACTTTCTCGGTGTAAACGAGACACTATACCAATTTAGTTAATTGCCCCAATTACGAAGTTGACGAGACTTGAACTCGCAATTTTCGGCATGACAAGCCGACGCTTCAACCAATTAAACTACAACTTCTTTTATTGAAGAAGATAGGATTTGAACCTACGATAGATATATCTAACTGATTTACAATCAGCCACCATTAACCACTCGGTCACTTCTTCTTAATTACGTTAAAAGACGGTAAAGAGTTTACAATTCTATTTTTTATTTAAACTATAAAAATTTGTGTCTTTTATTGAAATTTTTTGGTATGAACTAAATTTTTTTGCGTACACTTTTGCACGAATTTTTATTAAAAATAAAGTTATTGGTAAAAGCTGATGCGTAGTAAATACATACATGGTTGTTAATAAAATAAACAACCAAAAGATTTGTACCGTAAATGATGAGATGTCAAATTGTGGCATTTTTTTCTTTTATTTAAAATATTTATAACTTATAAAAAACTTTATACTTTGTTGTAATGCGTCGTTTGTTTTTAAATAGGCTTAATTTTGCCCCTTATTTCAACAAATAAAAGCTTTAAGTAAATATTACTAAAAACTAAAATAAGTGGCTTAAAAGCCAAATTAAGGTGGTTTAAAACGACTTTAAGTTCTGGTTTAAACCAAAAGATGCATTTAGGATAAGTACATATTAAGTTTTAATGATTCATGCTTTTAGTTTTTTTTATATAACATTTTTATATATTTGGCCATACTATTTTATTGGTTCCAATTACGTATTTAATAAAATAATAATATGCACTCGAGTTCAATATGGGTTCGGGCAAGAGGTATATCGACATAATCATTTTTTTTTATTATTTCTATTTTTAGTTATTATATCTTTGGCTATAAAAACAGATAGGGTGGGATTTGAACCCACGGTGTAATTTTACACTCCAGCTTTCAAAACTGGCACCATAAACCTCTCGATCACCCATCCAAAATATTTAATTCCTAGTGATTAGACGTAAATTTTTTAAGAATAAAGTGTTTATAGAATTAAATTTAATAACAATATCTAAGTTGTCTTGACCATATAAATAACTAATGTGATTATTTAAATCATCGAGACTAAACACATCTTTGAGATGAAAATGAAGTGCATTATTGTTAAGTTTTAAAGTCTTAAAATTTTTAAGGTTTGGTAAAATTTCTACTAAAAAGTTTTCTATGAATGCATACATATGTTTTTTTCTTAAACACAACTTACACCCAACTACTTCTCCTTTTTTTAAGTTTAAGCTTAGGTCCCCAATTTTATTTTTTGTAAATAAAGGAGTATTTAAACCTAATAGTTGTAAGAGACAAAGTGTTGAACCAGGTTTTGTTTCAAAATTTGCGTTTAAAATTACTTCTTTTAACCTTGGTATATCTTTTATTTTTAGAGATGGCTGGCATAAAATAAGATCAGTGTATGCAATATTATGAATATGTGTTTTTAAAAAATTCATAGGTTATTTTATAAGTTTATTATAAAAAAAAAGGAGCTATGCTTACTACTTTTATCCATTTTTGTGTACGCAACTCTCTTGGCAAAGGTAAGGTATACCGACTACCCAAAGCTTTTCCTTTTGAATTTACTAAAAGGCCGTAGTTCTCATTTATTTTTAATGAAGTGCCATCCTTACGATTCAATAAAGCTTTCAAACGGACCAGTAAAGCCAGTCGAATTTCTCCTTTTTTTACACGTTCGCCTTTTTTACCTTTGTGAATTTTACGAGGCTTGACTTTTTGTAAAGATACCACCGCTAAGTCTCCAAGCTTTGTTTTTGGTGTTTTGCTTAAAACTTTAATAACGCGACATACTTTTGCGCCAGAGTTGTCTACAATTTTAATTAAACTTCGTGATTGAAGCATTTTATAATTTATTAATTTTTTTATCTCCTCAAGTGTGATTTGAACACACGACCCTCTGGTTAACAGCCAGACGCTCTAACCACTGAGCTATCGAGGATAAGTTGATGTAAGTAATACTTTATATATTAAGCTTAGGTTTTTTTACACCGTACTTAGAACGAGCACTTTTTCGATCTTTTAAAGGTTGAAAATCATAAACTCCCCGTACCAAATGGTATTTTACCCCTGGTAAATCTTTAACACGTCCACCACGTATTATAACAGTGGAATACTCTTGTAAATTATGTCCTATACCAGGAATATAAGAAACGACTCTTAAATTATTTGATAAACGAATACGACATAATTTTCTAATTGCTGAATTAGGTTTTTTGGGTGTTCGTGTAAATACTTTAACAACTACACCTTTTTTTTGTGGACAGTTTTTTAAGGCAGGTCTTTTTGAACTTCGTTTTTTTCCACGTCGTATATGATTACCATATTGATTGGCTGTTGGCATATTTGTATGTTTTTTAATTTGAAAGCCTTTCAAGAGAATCGAACTCTTACTGTCTTTTATACAAAGAATTGTTGTCCACAACAGATGAAAAGCAAAATATTTTTATTATTTAACATTTGAAACAACTTCATCTTTACGTGTTAAGCCATTGTAAACAATGTAAAAGAAAAATACTGCTGATAAAGCAGATAAGATAGATCCAAATGAAGCTAATGCATTCCATCCAGCATAAGCATCAGGATAGTCTGGAATACGACGTGGTATACCAGCCAATCCTAAAAAATGCATTGGGAAAAATGTTAAGTTTACCCCAACAAACATTAACCAAAAATGAATTTTACCATAAGCGTCGTTTAAATAACGTCCAGTGATTTTATGAAACCAGTGGTAGAAACCACCAAATATAGCAAAAACTGCTCCTATTGATAAAACATAATGGAAATGAGCCACAACATAATAAGTATCATGTAAAGCCACATCCACACCAGCGTTTGCCAGTATTACACCTGTTAAACCACCAATAGTAAACAAAAATAAGAAGCCTAAAGCAAACAACATTGGTGTATTTAAATGTAATTTACCATACCACAATGTTGCGATCCAACTGAAAATTTTAATTCCTGTTGGAACAGCAATAATCATTGTTGCAGCTGTGAAGTATGCACGTGTGTCAATATCTAGTCCAACTGTAAATATGTGGTGAGCCCAGACAACAAACCCTAATACTCCAATAGACATTATAGCATAAACTATACCTAAGTACCCGAAAATAGGCTTTTCACAGTATTCGCTTACAATATGACTAATAATTCCAAATCCTGGGATAATCAAAATATATACTTCTGGGTGACCAAAGAACCAAAATAAGTGTTGGTATAAGATAGGATCTCCTCCTCCAGCAGGGTCGAAAAATGAGGTATTAAAGTTTCGGTCAGTAAGCAACATTGTAATACCTCCGGCTAATACTGGTAAAGAAAGTAATAGTAAAAAAGCTGTAATGTAAACAGCCCACACAAATAAAGGCATACGGTGTATACTTATACCTACTGTTGTTATGTTATAAATTGTAGAAATAAAGTTAATTGCGCCTAAAATTGATGAAGCTCCGGATAAATGCAAACTAAAAATAGCTAAGTCTACTGCAGGACCTGAGTGCCCTGTAATAGAACTTAATGGTGGATACACTGTCCATCCTGTTCCTGCTCCTGCCTCAACAAAAGATGAAGATAAAAGTAGAAACAAAGAAGGTGGTAACAACCAAAAACTTAAGTTATTTATTCTTGGAAAAGCTATATCAGGAGCCCCTAACATTAAAGGTACAAACCAGTTACCAAATCCACCAATCAAAACAGGTATAACTATAAAAAAAATTATTAAAAAAGCATGTGCTGTGATAATAACATTATATAGTTGGTGATTACCATTGAAAATTTGATTGCCAGGATTTGCTAGTTCTAGTCTAATCAAAACAGATATTGTTGTTCCTATTACTCCAGCAATCGCGCCAAAGATTAAATACAAAGTTCCAATATCTTTATGATTTGTAGAAAATAACCAACGAGATAACCAATTATATGATTTTTTTGAAATCGCGATGTTCATTTTTTATTTTTTTATTTTTTGGGCTTAAGGTTTTAGGTTTTAAAATAGAAAATGATAAATTACCGAAAGAGGGATTTGAACCCCCACTAATTATAACTGGAACCTAAACCCAGCGTGTCTACCAATTCCACCATTTCGGCATTTACGAAAAATAATATTAAAAAAATAAGCTTAAAATTTTTTTGGCGTATTAAATATTAATGCCAAGAAAATCATAAAAAAGAATTTGAAACCTATTAAAAAGCATAATACATAAACAAAAAAGACACCACTTAACATTATTAATGCTAAATGATAAAAACTTCCACTTTGTAGTGAATTTATGTATTTTTTAATGTTACTAAATAAAAGGGCAAGACCGTGAGGTCCAGCTATTTCGATAATTCCTCGATCTATCACCTTAT
>JAYTRS010000188.1:0-5734 GCA_043746065.1 Bacteroidota bacterium
TTAATTAATTTTCTTTTTATAGCCTACAAATAGGTTAATCCAAATAAGGCGCGATTTTCTAAAAATCCAAGGCAATAGTATTAATAACGATACACAAAACGAAATTAAAAAAAACAAAATATCTATTTTAAATAATACCACCATTGCTACAAATAATGCTAAACCGTAAGCTACCGTTAAACCGTAACTAGCATACATAGCACCAATATAAAAACCTGTTTCGCGAATATAACTTTCGTTACAAACAGGACAATGATCATGCATTTTATCAAACTTTTTCAAATTGTAAGCATTATTATTTATAAAAAAATTACCCTTGTGGCATTTAGGGCATTTATTAAATAAAATAGAATATAAACGTGTGCTTTTAAACATAGCACAAAGGTAAGGCTAAACTAGTATATTAATGATGAAAAATTATTTTTTTATATGAAATTTCTTGAGTTTTGCCCCCCGTGCAGCTGCTAAAACAGAACCTGTCTACCTTTAAATATTTATTAGATATACAGAATATTTTTAGTTAAAAAAATTTGCCTCAACGCAAAAATTATTCCCTCGAACTTTGATCAACAAAATAGTATTACCTAATCGACTACCTTATGAAGAGTGTTCTGTTAATTAAATTGTATTACATATACTTTACCATTCACTTTACGTCGCAGCTTAAGAGTTTTTTTTTGTACATTTAATAATATCCCAACGTCCATCGGTTTTACCCTCACTAATCCCCAAACTATTAAATGGAAGATAAACTGGTATTGGTGGTTGAACTACAGCGTAATAATCAAAGGGACGACTTAATCCAAAACTAATTTCTTTATCACCATGAAAAATAAAAATCCCTTCAAAATCTCCTTGGGCATCCCACCAAGAGTTGTCATGATATGGTTTATATAGGTTAAAGGTCTTAGTAGAAATGTCACTGGCCCATGTTGAGTTTACAAGAGTTAAACTGTCGTCTCCATCGACTGTAAAGGCAGTTATTCTCCCACCTCTAAAAGTGTTTTCAGGCTTACGAAACCATAGTCGATTCTCTGGATACTTCTTGCATGAATTAAAAATAAATCCAAACACAACGATTACAAAAGCCAGCGTAACAGTTTTTAATCTAGCTATTCCAGAATTTTTTATGTCGAAATCTAATCCCAGCATTATACACAAACATACAAATTGCCCTACTTACCCGCCAACTTTGCAGCGTTAAATTTTTCGGTACGCTTGTTTTTACCAGTATTATCGTAAAAAGTCCAAGTACCATCTTTTAGGTAGGTTTTGTTATCAGGACTTAAAACTAGGGCACCTTCTTCTTTTAATTGCCCATTTTGGTAATAGTTTTTTTGAGAATATTTTTTTTGTTTATCGTCTGTAATTTCCATTATACTTTCTTGCTGTCCATTGCTAAACCAGCT
The DNA here is from genome assembly GCA_043746065.1 of Bacteroidota bacterium. Taxonomy (GTDB): domain Bacteria; phylum Bacteroidota; class Bacteroidia; order B-17B0; family Aurantibacillaceae; genus Aurantibacillus. The sequence continues at coordinate 1,410 of JAYTRS010000188.1, forward strand.
TTTTTTAAGTGTAAGGTATTTCATTTCTTTTTCATTTTCTTCGGCATATTTGGGTAAACCGCTAAAATAAAATTCGTACTTTTTTTGTGGCAAGCCATCGTAATAATTTATTTGAAAACGTTGTTTACCATTTTCGTAAAACACATCCATATTACAATGCAAAGGGTCGGGGTTAATTACAGTGCGCTCGCATTGGCCATTTTCAAAAAAATTTTTAAATACAATTACCTTTCCATCAATATAATAACCGCGGTGCAGTATTTTACCACTTACATAATAATCTTCATTCCACCCTTGTAAGTTATAGCCCGCTTTATTGTATGTAACCGAATCGCCTCCAATGGCTTCTAATAATTTATTGTAAACATAAATGCCTTTTACGCTATCCACAACATCTTTTTGGTTATATCTACGTATTTGAGGTACTTGGTCAGCAAAACGTTGTGCACTTATTTCGTTAGAAATAAATAAAATAATAATTAAGCTATATTTAAAAAAATGTTTCATTACACTCTATTATTCAAATATATAAAAAAATAAGCAAATTTTTAAAATTAGTTATTAAAAAATACCCTTTAACTACTTAAAAATACATATTTTTATACAACTTATTTAAACAGTATGAACTTAGAATTTAATAAAAATGATGATAAAATGCGTCTGCTTATTAGCCAAATGGAGCAACGCCTACAAAAGATATACGAAGGTGGTGGTAAAAAACGAATAGAAAAGCTGCACGAGCAGGGTAAAATGAGTGCCCGCGAGCGTATTGATTTTTTATTAGACAAAGACACTCCTCGTTTTGAAATGGGTGCGTTTGCAGGCTACGAAATGTATGCCGAACATGGCGGTTGCCCCGGCGGTGGCGTAGTTATTGTTATTGGTTATGTAAGTGGCAAACAATGTATTGTTGTGGCAAACGATGCAACTGTAAAAGCGGGCGCATGGTTTCCTATTACTGGGAAAAAAAATTTACGTGCGCAAGAAATTGCAATGGAAAATCGTTTGCCTATCATTTATTTAGTAGATAGCGCTGGCGTATATTTACCATTGCAGGACGAAATTTTTCCAGATAAGGAGCATTTTGGGCGCATTTTTAGAAACAACGCAATTATGAGTGGTATGGGCATTTTACAAGTAAGTGCCGTTATGGGAAGTTGTGTGGCGGGTGGTGCTTACCTACCAATTATGAGCGATGAAGCCATGATTGTAGATAAAACGGGTTCTATATTTTTAGCAGGAAGTTATTTAGTAAAAGCTGCTGTTGGCGAAACCATTGATAACGAAACCTTAGGTGGTGCAACAACACACTGCGAGATAAGTGGCGTTACCGATTATAAATGTAAAGATGATGCCGATTGCTTAACCCGTATTCGCAATATTATGAGTAAAGTAGGCGATTATGATAAAGCAGGCTTTAATCGCGAAACCCCTGCCCTACCAAAAAAAGATGAAAAAGAACTGTATGGTATTATTAACGATAAGCAATACGAAATTAGAGATGTAATTGAGCGCATTGTTGATAATGGTGAGCATGATGAATATAAAGAATTATACGGGCAATCCATTGTATGCACATATGCACGCATTGATGGTTGGGCGGTAGGAATTGTAGCTAACCAACGTAAAGTAGTAAAAAGTAAAAAAGGCGAGATGCAATTTGGTGGGGTAATTTATAGCGATAGTGCCGATAAAGCCGCTCGTTTTATTATGAATTGCAATCAAAAGAAAATACCATTAGTGTTTTTACAAGATGCTACCGGTTTTATGGTTGGCTCTCGTAGCGAACATGGCGGTATTATTAAAGATGGCGCTAAATTAGTAAACGCTATGGCAAATTCGGTGGTGCCAAAATTCACAATTATTCTTGGTAACTCCTACGGTGCAGCAAATTATGCTATGTGTGGTAAAGCCTACGACCCACGCTTAATTGTTGGATGGCCTACTGCACAAATAGCTGTAATGGGCGGGGCACAAGCGGCAAAAGTATTAGTTCAAATTGAAGTAGCCAGTTTAAAAGCAAAAGGCGAAGAAATTACACCCGAAAAAGAAGCAGAACTGTATAATAAAACAAAAGATAAATACGATACACAAACCACGCCATATTATGCTGCAAGTCGTTTATGGTTAGATGCCATTATTAATCCTACAGATACTCGTAAAGTAATTAGTATGGGTATTGAAGCGGCTAATCATTCGCCAATAACAAAACAATATAATGTAGGTATTTTACAAACTTAAAAAAAAATGACAGAAGAGGCTTTACATACCATTACCGAAATTGATTCAATTGAAGCAAACATTTCTCTTAAATCGAATGGAATTATGTACGTGCTATTTAAAGATAATTGCGTGTTAGATATTGATTTGCAATTGCGTATGTTGGATGAATACAATGAAATTACAAATCATAAGCCCACACCTTTTATTTTTTTTGCAGGAGATAATGTAACGGTTACAAAAGAGGCCCGAGATAATGCAACATTACTTGAAGATAGATCTCCGCTATGCGCTACAGCTGTGGTTATAACAAGCTTAGCCTATAAATTAATTGCAGAGTTTTATATGAAATTTAATAAACCCAAAAACCCTTATAAAATTTTTAAAAACGAAAAAGATGCTGTGGAGTGGCTACAGCAATTTATTACGTAATGCTAATTTTTAAATAAATGGCAATTATTAGCAAAATTTCACACTTCAAAACTGTCTCAAAGTTCTATTAATTGCTTATTTTAGTACATTATTTTGTTTTTAAAAAAGCTACATACTTTAACCATAAAATCTTTTTTACCACCCTTCATTATTACACTTTTTGTAAGTGTATTTTTGTTTTTTTTGGTAGAAGTTGTAATTACGTATTTAGATGATTTAATAGGCAAGGGTCTAAAAACTACCGATTTAATTAAACTATTTGTGTATGCTTGGATAGCCATTGTGCCACAATGTATTCCCTTAGCCGTATTATTAGCCTCCATCATGAGTTTTGGTAATATGGCCGAAAATTATGAATTGGCCGCAATGAAATCGAGTGGACTCTCGTTATTTAAAATAATAAAACCCGTATTTTTAGTTATTATTGTTTTAGCAGGATTAACTTTTTTGTTTAATAATTTTGTGTTACCAACAGTACATTTAAAATCGCAATCGTTGCTGTATGACATTCGTCAAAAAAAACCATCCGTAAGCATTAAAGAAGGTATATTTTATAATAAAATTGAAAATTATACCTTGCGTGTTGGCAAAAAATCTAAAAATAAAGATACCTTAAAAGATATTTACATATACGATCACAGCGCACACATGGGTAATATTACCCAAATGTATGCCAGTACTGGAAAAATTACTACTACCTCTGATACAAGCGCCTTGGTGTTAATATTAAGAGATGGAAATAGGTACGAAGAAGTTATCAATAACGCTTCGCCATCACAAAAAAAGCCTTTATCGCAATTAAACTTTAAACAATTACAAGTAAACATTGAGTTGTTAGATTTTAAATTAAAACGTACAGACGAAAATGCATTTAAAGGTCACGAAGAAATGCTAAATATTTGGCAAATAGATTCGGTAGCCGACAGCACCAAACGTAAATTAAGCAAACGCGTAATAGAATTAAACAGGCAATCAAGCGACTATTTTTTTGCACGAACTAGTACATTTATAAATTCTAAAAAAAATACAAAACAAATAAATACTACTACATTTTTAGATAGCTTAAAGCCTACTGAATATAATAGAATAATTGATAATGCACTTACTACCGCACGTAGCAATATGAGTTATATTGATGCCGCAGCTACAAATTTTGAAAGTGACCAATTAGAAATAAATCGTTTTTTAGTAGAGTGGCATAAAAAAATTGTAGTGTGTTTTGCCTGCATTATTTTATTTTTTGTAGGTGCGCCCTTAGGCGCAATTATTAAAAAAGGTGGCTTAGGTTTACCAGTGGTAGTAGCCGTATTTTTCTTTTTAGCCTATTTTATATTAACCGAAGCATTTACTTCGTTAGCTTACGAAGGCACAATGGTTGTGTGGCAAGCCATGTGGGCTCCTCTATTGTTATTTTTGCCAATTAGTGTATTTTTAACCTATAAAGCCGCTAACGATAGTGCCATATTTGATATTGGCACATATTTTAATTGGCTTACTAAATTATTTAAATCAAAAAAAGTTGCTTAAACTTTTACAAATATCAAACAAAGCGCCCTACCCAACAAACGATGGTAGCAGCATAGCAATTTATAATATGGCGCAGGGCTTTATTCAAAATAATAATAGTTTACATTTACTAACCATAAACACAAAAAAACATTATAAAGCCGATG
>JAYTRS010000189.1:0-5733 GCA_043746065.1 Bacteroidota bacterium
TTTAATTTCTACACCATAGGCTCCAATGTTTTGCATAGGGCTAGCCCCTACACAACCAGGTATTAACGATAAATTCTCTAAGCCACAATAATTATTACTAATACACCACAATACTAAATCGTGCCAAACCTCTCCTGCATTAGCTTTTACTATTACTTCTGTTTCCGTTTGGCTAACTACACTTATTCCTTTTAAATTATTTTTAATTACTATTCCATCAAAATTTTTGGTAAATAAAATATTACTTCCTCCACCTAAAATTAATTTTTGATTGGTTTTATAAATGCTGTTTTGTATTAATTCTAAAAAATTGGTTTCTGAATAGATTTCCGTAAAATATGTGCATAACGCCTCAATACCAAAAGTGTTATAAGGCTTTAAATTAAAATGTTGTTTAATTTGTAACATAGTAAACAAAAATAAGTAAATAATTCGCCATAAAATCTCTATATTTAAACCAATATCAACAACCTATTTGTTTACAACAAAAAAAATAGCAACTGTAAGTGTAATTAACGATTTAGTTACTGATAATCGTGTAAATAAAACATGTTTAACCTTAATTGAATGTGGTTATACTGTTGTATTAATTGGCCGAAAGTTACCAAATTCACTCCCCTTACCACACTGGAATTTTAAAACAGTGAGAATGGTTTTGTTATTTAAAAAAGGGCCTTTATTTTACTTATTTTTTAATATTAGATTGTTTTTTAAATTACTTTTTACAAAAAGTAATTTATTATTTGCAAACGATTTAGATACACTTTTGCCAAATTATTTGGTAGCTAAATTAAAACGCATTCCCTTAATTTATGATAGCCATGAGTTATTTTGCGAAGTACCCGAGTTAATAAATTCACCAATTAAAAAGAAAATTTGGCTAAGTATAGAAAAGCGTATTGTGCCAAAATTAAAAAATTGCATTACCGTAAATTATAGTATTGCCAAAATTTTTGAAAAAGAGTATAATGTAAATTTTAAAGCTGTAAGAAATATACCTGACACTCCTAGAAACTTTATTGCAAAAACTAAACAACAATTAAATTTACCTTTAAATAAAAAAATAATTTTATTACAAGGTGCTGGTATTAATATTGATAGAGGTGCTGAAGAATTAGTAGATGCTATGGAATTTATAGAAAATGCACTTTTATTAATTATAGGAAGCGGAGATGTATGGGATATTTTAAAACTAAAAATAAAAAATAAAAAACTACAAACCAAAATTTTATTGATTGAAAAATTACCGAAAGCTGAACTAATGCACTACACCTTTAATTCTGATATAGGGATATCTATTGATAAAAATACTAATTTGAATTACTATTATAGTTTACCAAATAAAATTTTTGATTATATACACGCTCAATTACCTGTGCTTGCAAGCCGCTTACCCGAAATTGAAAACATAATTTTACGCTATAATATTGGCACTTTTATTGATAACCATAGCCCGCAACATATTGCACAAAAAATAAATGAACTTTTAAACTCAAATACTTATACCGAATACCGAAATAATACCTTAAACGTTAGTAACGAACTAAATTGGCAAAACGAAAAATTAAAATTAATAGAAGTAATTAAACAAGCACAATAACATTTGTATATTTATAATTTATAAAACTATGGAATTTACAGCGCAACAAATAGCACAACTTTTAAATGGAACTATAGAAGGGAACGAAAATGCCATCGTAAATAATCTTTCAAAAATTGAAGATGGTTTACCAAAAACATTATCCTTTTTATCAAACCCAAAATACACTAATTATATATACACTACCAACGCAAGTATTGTAATTGTAAATACAACTTTAATATTAGATAAACCCATAAAAGAAACCTGCACATTAATTAGAGTTGAAAACGCCTACGAAGCATTTGCAAAATTATTGCAACTATATAACGAAATTAAAGGCTCAAAAACAGGTATTGAACAACCTAGTTTTATTAGCCAAAATGCTACAATAGGCAAAGATTGTTACGTTGGCGCTTTTGCTTATATTGGTAATAATGTAACTATAGGTAATAATGTAAAAATATATCCACATGTATATGTGGGCGATAATTGTAGCATTGGCGATAATACAACGCTATTCTCTGGCGTAAAAGTGTATCACGAATGTATTATTGGTAAGCATTGCACTATACATGCAAGTACCGTTATTGGTGCTGATGGCTTTGGTTTTGCCCCAAATACCAATGGTGAAGTATTTACTAAAGTACCACAAATTGGTAATGTAATTTTAGAAGATTATGTAGAAATTGGCTCTAACACCTCAATTGATAGAGCAACTATGGGCAGTACTATATTACGAAAAGGCGTTAAATTAGATAATTTGGTGCAAATTGCTCATAACGTAGAGGTGGGCGAAAATACTGTAATTGCTGGTTTAACAGGGGTAGCGGGCAGTACTAAAGTAGGTAAAAATTGTATGATTGCAGCCCAAGTAGGTATTGTAGGGCATATTACAATTGCGAATGGTGTAAAAATTGCGGGGCAAAGTGGGGTTGGTGGAAGTATTGAAAAAGAAAACGAAATTGTGCAAGGCTCACCATCCTTTAGTATTGGCGATTATAAGCGTAGCTACGTTTTATTTAGAAGTTTGCCAAAACTAAATGATAAAATAAATGAATTAACAAAAAAATTAAACGCAAAATAGTTTCCAAAAAAACACTTGTTAATCTTTTATAGAAAATTCCATTTTTTAAATCCATATAACAAACGTATTTTTAATAAAACTAAAAAATAACATACATAACAAATGAAAAAAATTTTAATAGTAGCAAGTATTTTTATTTCTCTACACACAAGTGCACAAGGTTTTTTAAACCACTTAAAACACGAAAAAGATTCGCTTGAAAAAGTAGCTAAAGAAAAAGCAAGTGCTATATTAACTGGCACTACAGCTCCAAAATTAACTAATGAAGAAGTAATTAAAGGCTTAAAAGAAGCCTTAACCGTTGGTACAAATAATTCAAGCACGTTGGCCGCTAAAGCCGATGGTTTTTATAAAAATCCTAAAATATACATTCCTTGGCCCGAAGAGGCTGCAGAAATGAAAGCCAAATTAATAAAAATGGGCTTAACTAAAAAAGTAAACGATTTTGAAATGAGCCTAAACCGTGCCGCTGAAGAAGCTGCAAAAAAATCAGCTCCAGTATTTGTAGATGCTATTACTAACATGAGCGTACAAGATGGATTTGCTATTTTAAGAGGCGTTGATACTGCCGCTACAAACTATTTGCGCAAAACTACCTATAACCCATTAAAAGATAAATTTATGCCTGTTGTAAAAGAGGCCATTGCTACTGCTAAAGTTGCTAGTTACTGGACTCCCTTAGTTACAACCTACAACAAATTACCAAATGTAAAAAAACAAAACCCTAATTTAGATGAATACGTTACCAATAAAGCCATTAATGGTCTAATGCTAATGATTGCTGATGAAGAAATAAATATTCGTAAAAACCCAGTAGCACGTGTAAGCGATTTACTAAAAAAAGTATTTAGTAATTAAGCCATTTAACAACCTATTGTTCAAATCAATTTTTAGGCTCTGCTAAAGATGTTTTTTGTATTTATAAATTTAACCTAACGTTATTTAAAAAATTGTGTATGCCAATAAAAAAAACAAAAGCTAGTATCGGTACCAAAAAAATATTTGTATTAGATACCTCTGTTATTATTTACGACCACACTGCTATTAAAAATTTTGCAGAACATGATGTGGTAATTCCTATTACTGTATTAGAGGAGTTAGACAATTTTAAAAAAGGCAACGATACTAAAAATTATTCGGCACGCGAATTTATACGCTTTATTGATAAACTTAGTGGCAAAAACACGCTGGTAGATTGGGCTGCTATTAATGGGCCTAATAGGGGTAAATTTAAAATAGAAATGAATACCTCGAGCAAAGTTAATGCCGAACGTATTTTTGACGATAGAAAAGCAGATCATAAAATATTGAATACTGCTTTGTACACAGCTGAACAAAACCCAGGCCGAAAAGTTATATTAGTTACAAAAGATATAAACTTACGCATTAAGGCAAAAAGCCTAAATTTAATTGCCGAAGATTACGAAACGGGTAAAATTAAAACCATTGATGAGCTTTATACTGGCCGAACCGAAATAGAAAAAGTAAGTGCAGAAAGTATTGCAACTATATATAATCAAGGTTCTTGCAAAGCTACAAGCATTTTAAAAAAACATAAATCCCACCCTAATCACTATTATGTTTTAAAAAATGGTTCGCAAAGTGTATTATCACGTTACAATAAAGAAGATGATTCTTTAAAACGTGTTATTAAAACATCCGCCTTTGGTGTTATTCCAAAAAATGCCGAACAAGCCTTTGCCCTTGATGCCATTATGAATCCAGATATTAAGTTAGTATCTATTCAAGGCGTAGCTGGTACGGGTAAAACATTATTATCATTAGCGGGCGCTTTAGAATTGCGTCGTAATTATCATCAAATTTATTTAGCGCGGCCAATTGTACCTTTAAGTAATAAGGATATTGGTTATTTACCTGGCGATGTGAATAGTAAGCTAAACCCTTATATGGAACCACTTTGGGATAATTTAAAATTTATTAGAAGTCAATTTAGCGAAAAAGATAAAGAACATAAACAAATTGCCGAAATGGTTGAGTCGCAAAAATTAGTTGTTTGTCCTTTAGCCTATATACGTGGTAGAAGTTTAAGCAATGTATTTTTTATTGTGGATGAAGCGCAAAACCTTACACCACACGAAGTAAAAACTATTATTACACGTGCAGGCGAAAACACAAAAATTATTTTTACTGGCGATATTCATCAAATAGATACGCCTTATTTAGATGCACAAAGTAACGGATTAAGCTATTTAATTGAAAAAGTAAAAGGACAAGAAATTTACGCACACATTACTTTAGAAAAAGGCGAACGAAGTGCATTAGCTAATTTAGCTAACGATTTATTGTAATGTTATCCTAAGTCGTTGTGCTGAGCGTGCTTGTAATAGAAAACAAGAATAGAAGACGATTTACAGTATTACTAAGATATTGTTACGATAAAAAAAGATTTAATAATTAGAATTGCTTGTATCAGTATTTTAAATTAAAACAAAACTTGGCAACCCGGTAATAAAATTTTTAATTCTTCAATTCTTTCTTTATCAATTAAATTGCCTCTTAAATCCAGCAGAGTAAGGTTCTCTAATTGCGAAATACTTTCGGGTATGTTTGTTAATTTGTTTCCTCTAAACGAAATTAAACGCAATTTGTGTGCTTTATAAATATCAAAGGGTATTTTTTCAATAGGATTATTTTCAATAATTAATACTTCTAAATTTTGTAAACGTTCAAAATGTTTGGTTAAATAATGTGTGTTTGTATTTGATAAACTTAAAAAAGTTACACTTGTTGCTTTAAACAATTGCTTGGGGAAACTATCCAGTACACAATTTTCGATACTTATATCTTTTAAATTTTTTAAAAACTTTAATGTTATTGGTAATTTTAATGTATCATCTGTATTACCAAATTTAAACGATTGCAATTTATTTAAATAGGCAATTTGTGCTGGTATGCTATCAATTTTGGTATGTTGTAATTCTAAATATTGTAAATTAAAAAAAGGCTTTAAGTTTGATGGGAATGTAGAAAGTTTATTATTATAGGAAGCAAAATAAATTAAATTTATAAGTGCATCCATATTTTTTGGATAATCAGTAACTTCATT
>JAYTRS010000190.1:0-1756 GCA_043746065.1 Bacteroidota bacterium
GTTTGATACAAATACACAAGCCATACAAAAAGCACAAGCTAATTTAAAAACAAGCTTAATAAAGTTAGTTGAAAAGCAAAAAATTACAACAGAACAACAAACCTCTATTTCTGAAAAAATAAAATTTGTTGTAGATATTAATGAACTAGCCCATTGCGATTTAATTATTGAAGCCATTGTTGAAAATCTAGACGTAAAAAAAACAGTATTCTCAAACCTCGAAAACATTGTCAGTCAAAGTTGCGTGTTAGCAACTAACACCTCTTCGCTTTCCATTACTTCTATTTCTGCAGCATGCAAAACCCCCCAGCGGGTTATTGGTATTCATTTTTTTAACCCCGCTACCGTAATGCCTTTGGTAGAAATTATACCAAGCATTACAACCTCACCAGAAGTAACCCAACACTGTAAAACCTTAATTGATAGTTGGGGCAAAGTAACCGTAATAGTAAAAGATACGCCAGGCTTTATTGTTAACCGCGTAGCACGCCCTTTTTATAGTGAAGCCCTACGTATTTATGAAGAAGGTATTGCCGATATTGCTACCATTGATTGGGCAATGAAGCAGATTGGTGGCTTTAAAATGGGTCCTTTTGAATTAATGGATTTAATTGGTCACGATGTAAATTATATAGTTACCGAAACCGTATGGACTCAATTTTATTTCGATCCAAAATTTAAACCCGCTTTAACTCAAAAACGCTTATTAGAAGCGGGTTTGTTGGGTAAAAAAACAGGTAAAGGCTTTTATAACTATACCGAAAACTCAACACAAATACAACCCACACAAAATTTAGAGCTAGGCACTTTAATTTTTAAACGTATTTTAGTAATGCTAATTAACGAAGCAGCCGATACCCTATATTTAAAGGTAGCAAACGCACACGATATTGATTTAGCCATGACTAAAGGCGTAAATTACCCAAAAGGTTTACTAAAATGGGCCGATGATTTTGGCATACCAAACGTAATTAAAGAACTTAACTCATTAAAAGATTTTTATGAAGAAGATAGGTACAGAATAAGTCCACTTCTTAAACAAAAATTTATTTTACAACAAACCTTTTATTAGTAAATAAGTGCCATTATTTTTTGTTACTTAAACAAGTAAAAACAAAACTGTTAAAAAATCTAAAACAAATTTTTAGTATATTTAAACATTGGTACATTTGTTGTAATACCAAAATTATGATGATAAAAAATATAGCATTTATTGCGCTTACATTTGTAGCAACTGGCTTAAGCGCTCAAAAACAAAACTCAAAACCATTTAATTTTAAAATAGATGGTAGCATTCGCAACTTTACTGGTAAAACAATTTATGTTCACCACAAGTGGGATGATAAAGACATTACCGATTCGGCTAACGTAATTAATAACAAATTTAGCTTTAACCTAAAAAGTATCGACCCAAACATGTATTGGTTTACAACCACCAATAATGTAAACCAACAACCCAATAGCATATTTTTTGCCGATGCATCAACTATAAAAGCTACCTTAATTAGCGATTCTATGGCTTACTCGCAAATACAAGGTGGGCAAACCCAAACTGATTATTTAGAATATCGCCAACTAATAAATGGTTTTGTATTGCAACAACAGCAACTACAAGGCGATTATAACATAGCCAACCAAGCTGGCGATTTTGGTAAAATGACTGCCATTAAAGAACAGTACCAAACCCTTAATACCAGTTTTATAGGCGGCTTAAAAGGGTTTATAAAAGCGCACCCTAAAAGTGCAGTAAGTGGCT
>JAYTRS010000191.1:0-1749 GCA_043746065.1 Bacteroidota bacterium
ATTAATAAAACTTAATGTTGAAAATACTACGTTTTTTCAAAATACGGCAGACGAAGTAACGCTTATAAAAAACACAACTATTTCTAATCCGCTTCCCGATTTAAAATTAACACCTACACAGCTAGAAAGTATTCTTAATATAGATGTTAAAAACCCGCAGGCTACCTATACACTTATAAAAAATTTAAACTAGCTATGAAAAATTACTTTACTTACTTTTTATTTCTTTTTGTATTTGGTTTAGCTAAATCTTATGCACAATATTGCCCCAACGTAAATGCTCAATTTGGCACAGGCCCTTCAACAACAATATGCCAAGGCGCATGTGCTGTTTTAACTGCGTCTATACACCCTGTTAAATTAACTAATACCTATTCCGTTTCAAGTATTCCTTATGCGCCACCTTATCCTTTAAATGGTGCTGGTACAGGCGTATCGGTTGGTACTGATGATGTGTATAGCCCCTTAATTAATTTACCTTTTCCATTTTGTTTTTTTGGTAATACTTATAATCAATGTGTAGTGGGTTCAAACGGTAATATTTCGTTTAACACAGCTTATGCGAGTGCATATAATCCATGGTCCTTTTCGGTGCCATGTCCAAACGCAGCCTTACCACTTAATTCAATTTTTGGTGTTTACCATGATATGGATCCCTCTATTTGTGGTAATGTGAGATATACTTTAATAGGTACTGCACCCTGCCGAGCATTAGTTGTAAATTTTGATAAAGTTTGCCTTTTTAGTTGTACAACTTTAAAAAGTTCGTCACAAATGGTAATATACGAAACTACTAATGTAATTGATGTATATGTTCAAAACAAGCCAGCTTGTGCAGGATGGAATAGCGGTAATTCATTAATTGGTATTCAAGATGCGGCTGGTACTACTGGTTTTGCCCCTCCTGGTAGAAATACTGGAAACTGGACAACTACCAACGAAGCTTGGCGTTTTGTTCCCAATGGTGTACCAAGTTATACTTTAAATTGGTATGCACCGGGTAATGTTTTAGCAGGCTCTGGAACTTCAATAAGCGTTTGCCCTGCTGTTAATACTGTTTATACAGCAAGTATGACTGTTTCTGCTTGCGCAGGTGTTGTTTCTACTTATACCAGCAATGTACAAGTTATAGTGATGCCAAGTCCAACACTTACAGTAAATTCTCCAAGCATTTGCTTAGGCGCATCAACTACACTTAATGGTGGAGGTGCTGTGACTTATACATGGAACCCTACAGGAAGTAACGCAGCATCTATTTCGCAAAGCCCAGGTTCTACAACAGTTTATACCCTAACGGGGGCTAATGCTATAGGTTGTATAAGTACCCAAACAACTGTAATTACTATTAACCCCAACCCTTTGCTAACAACTACAAATACAAACCCGTTGTGTGGCAACCCTAATGGCAGTATTATAATAAACAATACATCATCAGCAGGACAAACGGCTATAAGTTTTTCAATAAATGGGGTAACCGTAGCGTCACAAACAGCAACGGGTTTACCCTCGGGTAGTTATGTGGTGTCTATGACAAATAATTTTGGTTGTACCTACTCTTTAACTACAAGCTTGGCGGTTTCTACTGGGGTTACAAATATGGCATTAACTACTGTTAATTCAAGCTGTGCGAGTAACAATGGTATAATTAATGTAGGAACAGTAACAGGTGGTAGCCCTACCTATCAATACAATATTAATGGAGGTGCTTATATAGCAGGAACATCCTTTACAAGCTTAGCGCCAGGCACA
>JAYTRS010000192.1:0-1745 GCA_043746065.1 Bacteroidota bacterium
TCAAATTGGACTATCTGATGGGATTATACATGATTTGTATGATAGAAGTAAAATTGTAAAACTCTGATTTATACTCATTAATATGTCAATTTCAGAAAATATAATTGAAAATCAATTAAAACTCTCTAATTTGAGTAGTAATTTATTTCTCAAATTTACCGTTATATTTTTCAGTCAATACGCAGATTAACGGAGAAGGTTGCGCATACAGCATAACGGTAGTTTATTAATTATGAAACTTACATTACTTACATTATTTATTAACTTTTATCTATTTTCTCAAAGTAAAATAGGATTAAATATATCATTTGCTAATAATCGAATTTGTGGTGGCATTGATTATATTACTAAAAAAGGCTTTGGATTTTCATTAAATGGTGGTTTATTAGGTAAAGATGAATTTAGTGTTAATAGGGGGAATTTGATAGATAGATTATTAAATAAAAAAGGCAACTACGATTTTCCATTTTATGATTATTATAGAGATTGTTATAAAGGCTATGCAAATGGCTATAAGGTAATATTTTATGGGATAAAAATGCACGTATCATATAACCTTATTTTTAAACCAAACATTCATTCTAAAAACTACATAAGTTTTGGTCTGTTTGTAGGCTTTTTGAATGGTAGTGGGTATTGGACACCAACTGTTGGGAAAACAAAAAGCGATACAATATTATGCGGTAATGGTAAAATTAATGAACAAATTGGGGGTTATTACGGAGGGATTTCCGTTAATTATTTTATATCCTTAGATAAACATCAAGAATGGATGCTAGGGGTTGGTATATTTGCTCCTTTTTATAAGCCATTATATCCATATTCATATCATAATAACATTAATACCAACCCATTACTAAGTGGGTTAGAGCCCGAATTAAAAATTTCATTAATAAAAAAAATATAATATCATAAAAAAAACAATCATTATAATTGTAATTTTAAATTTACATCAAATAAAAGCACAAACTCTTATAGGTATTTCCGGATCATATGGAAACAGTATAGGCGTATCTGTAAATAATTATAAAGAAAACATAAGTAGCGGTCCTGCTTGGGATGGAGCAATAAGTATTCATTTTAATTCTTCAAAGCGATTTAATTCGAAATTAAATATAGGAGTTACTCAAAAATCATATACTGATGTTTTCAAATTAAGTTACTTTGGAACCACTAACCCGGTAACAATAATTAATGAAGATTTAATTACTACAAATAAAATTAATGGGTTGTACTTAGATTTAGGTGTACGTTATAATATTTTAAATAAAACGCACAAAATATTTATAGATTTAGCTATGTGTAATAATTTTATTTTACAAATTCGAAACAAACGTAATGCAACTAACTATGCGGGAGATGCCAAAACGTATAATACAAATCCTACAAATCCATACTATGTTAGTGCTGTATTTAATGTTGGATATACATATAACAACCTGTTTTCTATATCACCATTTGCAAATATTGGATTAACTAATTTTGATAGTCATTATAATTTAAGTGTAAACATGTACGGTATTAACTTATGCTATTATTTACCAATACTCAGTAATAAAAAAACTAAAACGGCTACCGCTGTTGTTGTACCGTAAAAAATAGTAATATTGCACGGTAATTTATGTAAATAAACATAATTATAACTGGTGTTAAAAGTTTAGTAATCATGCCTATTTCAGAAAACATACAGCAACTTAAATCAGAGATTCCTGAAAATGTATTATTAGTGGCCGTTTCTAAAACTA
>JAYTRS010000193.1:0-5668 GCA_043746065.1 Bacteroidota bacterium
ATTTTTTCCTTTGATAAAAACTAATGCCGTGGTCTATTTTTAGGATTTCTTTTATTATGAAAACAAGATAAAATTTTAATAACTTGTTTTTCTTCGTTAATTATAAAGTATAAGGAATATGGAAAAATTTTTAATTTAAGAGCTCTAATATTTTTATAACGAATTCTGTAGAACGGATTAATTGAAATAGACTGATAACTTTGTTTTAACGATTCTATAAAGAGTACTGAAGTGTCACTATTATATAATGCATAGTAATCAATAGCGTTTTCTATCTCTTTTTGAGTACGAGGAGAAACTATTATTTTATATGCCATATTTTTTATTTAACTGTTGAATGGAGTCTTCACTGGTTAAATAATTTTTTTCGTCTTCTAATAAGCGCTCGTCTAAAACTGATTTCATTTGGTGCGTTAACTCAAAATCCTCATTATCGTCTTCCTCTACTATTATTGTAATAGGTTTAGATTTAAAGGTAGCTTTAATGGCATCTAAAATTCCAGAATTAACTTCTTGAGCTGATGTTAAATGATAAGTTGCGTACATAATTTTTTAATTTATATGAAAAATTTATAAAAAACTTTATTATAAAGGTAAATAAAAAGGTTATTATAACCAATTATCTTTTTTTATTTCGTAAACAAAATTAAGTTTTTCTTCCTCGCCAAAATAAGTAACGTTTTGCTCTTTAATTTTTACGGCTCCTATTTTTTGTATGGCTTTTTGTGAGCGAATATTATTACTACCAATATAAAACAAAACGGTATTTACATGCTTAAACGCATAGTTTAACATAATACCTTTTAAAGCTTTATTATACCATTTACCCCAATAAGCCCTTGCTATAAAGGTATAGCCAATGGTTACACTATTTTTGGCTTTGTTGTAATCGTAAAATCTACTACTACCTATAAGTGCTTTATTGTTAATATAGTAAACCATAAATGCTCCTTTTGATAAAATTGCTCCTTCAAAAAAAACTTCAAATACTTCTCTTTGATATCGGTTTTTATTAGGGTGTTGTTCCCATATTAATGGGTCTGATGCAACTTTATAAAGTGCTTCAAAATCGTTAGCATGTAAAGGTTGTAAAAATATACTATCGTTTTTGAGATAGGTAGGTTGTAAATCAAATTCCATTTTTCTGATTTTACCTACAAATCATTAGCATTGGCTATTAATTCAGCCACATCTAACACTTTTGTTTTATCTTCTTTATTAAAATGTTTAACACCATCTGTCATCATGGTATTGCAAAATGGGCAACCAACGGCAATTACATCAGGGTTTAACGCTAATGCTTCTTCGGCACGCTCTACATTTACTTCTTTAGCACCTTTTTCGGCTTCTTTAAACATTTGCGCGCCGCCAGCACCACAGCATAAGCCATTGGCTTTGCTACGTTTCATTTCGGCTAACTCTACATCTAATTTTTGTATTATTTCGCGTGGGGCTTCGTACACATTATTGGCTCTGCCTAAATAACAAGGGTCGTGAAACACAATTTTTTTGCCTTTAAATTCGCCACCTTGTACTTTTAATTTGCCTTCGTTTATTAATTCTTGTACCAATTGTGTATGGTGCACTACTTCGTAATTACCACCCAAAGCCGGGTACTCATTTTTAATAGTATTAAAACAATGTGGGCAACCTGTTACAATTTTTTTAACGTTGTAGCCATTCATTACCGTAATGTTTTGCATGGCTTGCATTTGGTATAAAAACTCGTTACCTGCACGTTTTGCAGGGTCGCCGGTGCAACCTTCTTCAACTCCTAAAATGGCAAATTTTATATTTACGTGATTTAAAATACGTACAATTGCTTTTGTAATTTTTTTAGCTCTATCGTCGAAACTACCACTGCAACCCACCCAAAATAATATTTCGGGTGTTTCGCCTTTGGCAATCATTTCCTGCATTGTTGGAACTACTATAGGTTGATTACTCATCGTTTTAAATTTTATTTAATTATTCATTAATCCAATTAGCTCTATCGGCAGGACTAAACTGCCAAGGAGCGCCATTGTTTTCTAAATTGCTAAACATATTAGTTAACTCGCTTGGGTTTTGGCTTTCTTCCATCACTAAATAACGGCGCATTTCTACAATTATTTCTAAGGGATTAATATTTATAGGACACTCCTGAACGCAGGCATTGCAGGTATTACAAGCCCAAATTTCTTCGGTTGAAATGTAATCTCCTAATAACGATTTCCCATCATCAACAAATGTTCCATTATTGGCATCAATATTTTTACCCACTTCTGTTAATCTATCGCGGGTATCCATCATTATTTTACGTGGCGATAATTTTTTACCAGTAATGTTTTGCGGACAAGCACTGGTGCAACGGCCACACTCGGTGCAACTGTATGCATCTAATAAATTTTTCCAAGTTAAATCTTGTACATCTTTTACACCAAAACGTTGTGGGTTATTAGGATCGGTTTTTGCAATGTAAGTTGAATCAAAGTTTGGAGCTACTACATCGGTAACACTTTCTAAGGTTGTAAATTCACCTTTTTGTTTTAAGTTAGAGTAATACGTATTTGGAAAACCTAATATAACGTGCAAGTGTTTTGAAAACGGCAAGTAATTTAAAAAACCAAATACCATTACAATATGCCCCCACCAACCAATGCGTTCAATTACGTGTAGGCCTCCTTCAGGAAAACCACTATACAACATTGGCCCTAAATGGCGTGAAATAGAAAAACCTAAACTACCCTCGTTTAAATTAGTAGCATGCGAAAGACCTCTGCTGTAAAGTACTTCATCGGCACCATTCATCATAAAAATAAAACATATTAAAACAATTTCGGCAATTAATATTAGGTTAGCATCTAACTTAGGCCACCCGTTTAATTCGTTCATGGTTAAACGCGGTATTTTTAATAAATTACGTCTGGCTAAAAAGGCAATGGTACCAATAAATGCAAGTACCGAAAGTATTTCTATAAAACTCACCGCAAAGGTATAAATACCTCCTAAGGCTTCTCTAAAAATACGGTGATGGCCAGTAATACCATCGGTAATTATTTCTAATAATTCTATTTGTGTAATAATAAAAGCACTGTATAAAAAAAAATGTAGAATGGCTGGAATTGGTTTTGCAAACATTTTTTGCTGACCAAAAGCCACTAACAACATTGTTTTAAAACGCTTATTTTTATTATCGTTAAGTTTAATTTTACGACCTAATAAAATATTGCGTTTTATTTTTTTTGCATTTATAAAAAAATAAGTTGATGCACTTATTAAAAGCAAACAAAAAATAATAGAACTCATCATACGCTGTTAATTTTTTGGTTTATTTTTATCTTTTTTTCCAAATACCGAAAAGTGAATGTAACGCTCGGGGTTTATTCGTAAATCTTTTAACAATTTATCTAAATCTTCGCCTGATTTATTTAAGTTATTATACAACGAATCGTTTTTGGCTAATTTACCTAATGTACCTTGGCCCTCGTTTATTTTTGACAATAAAATATTTAATTCTTTCATTGATTTGTTTGCATTATCAACAGCTTCTTTAATTTGTGCTTTTGCCAAACTATCTGTCATATTACTAATATTACCAATAATATTATCAATTCTAGCCCCATTTTTACTAAGGTTGGCGGTAATTTGATTTAGGTTAGATAAAATAGATGATATTTTAACTTTTTCGGATCCAATTAAATCGTCCATTTTATAAGCAGTTTGCTCTAAACTTAAAATAGCTTTACGAACACCTTCAAAACTTTCGTCAATATTTTTGCGTGTTTTTACATTTAATACTGAATTTACAACACTCATCACACTATCAATACTTCCTATTAATTTTTCGGCTTTTGCTTGTATTGGGGCTAGTTGTTTGTTAAACGATTCTTTTAAACCTTGTTCGGTTTCGGCAAATAAGGTATCGCCACTTTTTACAAATTCGGTATTGTTACTAAATATAATTTCTATGGCTTTTGATCCCAATAAATCTGAGCTAATGGCGCGGGCTATAGAGTGTTTATGAATATCTACATCTTCGGTTAATAAAAATTTTATTAACACACTTTTTTGATTACCACTACCAATTAAGCTAATTTTATTTACTTGCCCCACTTTAAAACCACTAATTAATAATGGTGTGGCGGGAATAATGTTATCTATTTTTGGGTAAATAGCATATAACACATACTTATGCGAAAAAAGATTGCTACCTTTTAAAAAATTAATGCCCCAAATAAAAGCTGCAATGGCACATACCACTACTATTCCAATTTTAAATTCTTTAGTTATTTTCACGTATTAATTTTACCCCTTAAAGGTAAGGGTTTTTTACTTTATGGCAAATACATTTATAAACCTTATAATTTTAAATAAAAAAACTCCGTTTAAAATTTAAACGGAGTTTTTTAATCTATTTTTTATAAAAATTTAACCCAATTCAGCAACTTCTTCTAACATGGTATCGTAAAACTCGTTATAGGCATCCATGTATTCGGTTTCATTTTTATATTCTAAAAAGGGTTTACCGCTTTTTTTAATAAACTTCTCTAATTCAGGATTTAACTTTTCGGTACCCTGCATAATGGCATCCGCAAACTCAATGGCTTGTTTTTGCATGTTTAAGTGGCTACTTTCTTCGGTAAGATGTTTTAAATCTTTTTTTGTAAAACCATCAAAGGCTAGTTTATCTAAAAACTTTTTATTTAATGTTTTTGGATATTCATCTTCGTATAAACTTACTACTACCTTTGCATCAACAAATAAAGGATCTTCGGCATAATATTTTTTGATATACATAGGCAAAAGGGATGTAAACCAGCCATGGCAATGGATAACATCGGGCTGCCAGCCTAATTTTTTTACAGTTTCAACAACGCCACGGGCAAAAAACATAGCACGCTCATCGTTATCATCAAAGTGTTTACCACTTGTTTTATCTGTTAAGGTAGCTTTTCGGCTAAAATATTCTTCATTATCAATAAAATAAACTTGCATACGCGCACTTGGTATGCTTGCCACTTTTATAATTAAAGGATGATCAACATCGTTAATTACTAAATTCATCCCCGAAAGGCGAATGACTTCGTGAAGTTGATGACGACGCTCGTTAATTGTGCCGTACTTAGGCATAAAGGTGCGAATTTCTTTTCCGCGTTCTTGAATACTTTGTGGTAATCTTCTGGCAATTTTGCCGATGTAGGTTTCGTCTAAATAGGGGGTAATGTCTTGCGAAACAAATAGAACTTTGGCTTTCTTCATACTTATCAACTTCGGTTTAGTTTGTGTAAATACAAAAGTAATGAAAAAAAATGCATATTTCAAAGTAAAATGTATTTTTACAGGCAAATAATTGATAATAATTACAAAAATAGTCGATTTACAGGTTTTTTTAGCTAAAAAAACAAGCCAAACTAAAACTATTGGTTTTGTGCCAACTATGGGTGCATTGCACTTAGGCCACTTATCATTAATTGCTCAAAGCAAAAAACAATGTAATTTAACTGTTTGTAGCATTTTTGTAAATCCTACCCAATTTAACGACGCTACTGATTTAAAAAAATACCCGCGAATGCCAAAAAAAGATGCCGAATTGTTAAAATCGGCAGGTTGCGATGTGTTATTTATGCCAACAGTTAATGAAATTTACCCCACAAAAGATACTCGCCAGTTTAATTTTGGCTATTTA
>JAYTRS010000194.1:0-1732 GCA_043746065.1 Bacteroidota bacterium
TTCTGGTTTAACGCTGCCGCTTAATTACGTAAATTCTAAATTAACTGTAAGTGATGGTTTAGGCTCTCCATTTGTAATTAAAAACGTAAAGCGGTCTGCTATTATTGATGGTTGGCAACAAGAAGAATACACATTTACAATACCTCCTAACTATTCGGGGGCTATGAAAATAAATTTGTTAAATACCTGTGGGCAGATTGCCTACTTTGATGATATTCGTTTTCACCCATTTACCAGTAATATGAAGGCTTATGTGTACCATCCTGTAACTTTAAAATATGTCGCAGAATTAGATGCAAACAATTTTGCTACTTTTTATGAATATGATGAACAAGGAAACTTAGTGCGGGTTAAAAAAGAAACAGAACGTGGTATAATGACTATACAAGAATCTAAAACCCACAGTAAAAAATAGTAAATGAAAAAGTATAATTTAATAATAGTGTTTATGTGTTATGTATTTATGGCAAATGCCGTAAATATTACAAATAGCTTAAGCCCAATACAAATGGCGGCGGCCGATATATTAAAGGTAAATGCTTATTACAATGCAAATCCTTTAATGACGATTGATACCTATTATTTAGCCTTTGACGAACATAAGGCAACTGCACCTAAAGAAGCAAAATATGGTTTATACGTTAAAAATAAAAATAACTATTATACAAAAATTTTACATGTAGAAACCATTAGTTGTGGCGACATGCTTATTAATATTGATAACGAGGATAAGGTATTAGTAATAGGCGATAATGAATTAGCTTCCATTAGCCCATTTTCAAATTCAATCGATTCACTATTACTAGCCTGTTCTGACGTTCAACTTAAAAATATAAATAGCGCAGAGCGAATGTATACGCTTGATTTTGGAGATACCGATTTTAGTGAATACGATAAAATTGATATTTACATTGATATAAAAAAATCGCGTTTCACAAAAATTGTATTGTATTATAGCACTAGTATAAATTTAAGTGGCGATTATAATGCCGAAGAAAAACAACCACGATTAGAAATTGAATATAAAAATTATAGAAACACAATAGCAAACCCTAGTATTTTAGAAAAAAAGAATTATGTGCTAGAAACTAATGGAAAGCTCACAGCAATAGGTAAACTTAAAAATTATTCAATACTCGACCAACGTAAAAAAACAAGAATTAAAGGCTATAATAAAAAATAACATAAAATTAATTAATATGTTTAAAAAGATTTTTTTAATAATCATTCTTAATCTACAAGTAGCATTAACAATGTATTCAGCTCACGAAAAGGGCTCTATTAGACTCAATATAAAAAACTACACAACAACAAATAATGTTTTGTTATTACAAGACGATAAAATTAATGCTGTAAATGCCTTAGTTAGTTTTAATACGCCTACTGGTTTTTTCGACTTTAGTTATAAAAACAGACTAATATTAGGTATTGATAAAAACAGCACTAGTCTGGGTAGTTTTTCAACCTCTTTATTACCTGATCGTCAATTTTCAGCTGAAGTTATTGTTACATTAAGTTACAACCAATTAACAGGTACTGGACCATATATATATTCAAATGTAAATGTACCATGTACTTTAAAAGTAAATTACAAAGGCGAAGTTACAAGTTTACTAAATATTACCAATGGTATTAAAGAAACTGATTTAGATGTTTTTACGTTTAATAAAGGTTATGTTTCTATAGTCACAATTAACAGTATAATTATTAAAAATAGTGCTGGTACAATTGT
>JAYTRS010000195.1:0-1731 GCA_043746065.1 Bacteroidota bacterium
AACTATTTTTAAAAGCTCTAAACATTAATTTGTTTAGGGCTTTTTTGGTTTTATATATATGGTTTAAGGTCACATTCATAATTTGTAAAATATTAGTTATAATTTTACACTACAATTATTGTCAAACGCAAAAAAATACGTACTTTTAAAGGATATTAAGCAATGATTTTTTGTAAACGTTTTATACTTTCTCTCCTAATTTTAGCCTCTATTTTTGCTAAAGCTCAATTTAATTATGGGCATCAAATGGATTTTGGTAAAAACCGTATTCAATACCAAGATTTTAATTGGACGTATTTTGATTACGAACAATACCGCGTTTACTCTTATCAAGGTGGTGCCGAAATTGCAAAATACGTTTCGGTATCTATCAATAACCAATTACCTATTATTCAAAAACGATTAGATTATGTAGTTGAAGATAAAATAAACGTGTTAGTGTACAACAACCAAAACGATTTTAAACAAAGTAACCTTGGCTTAAGTAACGATGACCAAACAAACATAGGTGGTGTTACAAAAATTATTGGCGATAAAATAAGCGTTTACTTTAATGGCTCACATGCCGAATTAGATCAACAAATTAGAGCTGCCCTTGCAGAATTATTAATTAACCAAAACCTTTATGGTGGCAATGCTCGCGAAATGTTGCGCAACTCCACACTTTTAAACTTACCAATTTGGTACACTCAAGGCCTTACAAAATACCTTTCCGAAGGATGGACAAGCTACAGCGATAACCTGATGTACGATGCTATTAAAAATAATCATTTTAATAGTTTTAATAAACTAACTGGTAAACAAGCTACTAATGCAGGCTACGCCCTTTGGTACTATATTGTAGATACTTATGGCGAAGCCGTTATACCAAATTTATTATATATGACAAGGGTTACGCGTAGCCCCGATAATGCATTTTTGTTTGTATTGGGCGTATCGCTCGATAATTTAATTTACGATTTTACTGATTCGTATAACCGTAAATTATTTATGTATAAAGATAGTTTGCGCAAATCGCCCATAAATAATAATAGCGTTTTAAAAAAATATAAAAGCACGCGCCATTATTACCAACTAAAAATTAGTCCCGATGGCAAGCAAGTTATTTATGCTCGTAACGAATTAAATCAAATGCGCGTATACATAAAAACTATTGGCGAAAAAAAACAAAAACGATTATTAAAATTTGGCCCTAAAGTTGAGCAAATTGATGATTATAATTACCCACTACTAGCCTTTAACCCCAAAGGTAACATTGTAGCAATGATTTACGAAAGAAAAGATCAACTCATTATTCATACCGTTGATTTAGAAACGAAAGAAGTTGTAAAACGAAACCTACCAGGTTTTGAAAAAATAAATAGTTTTTCGTTTAGCCCCGATGGAAAAAAACTAGCCATAAGCGGCGTTAAAAAAGGTAAAGGGCAAAGTGATGTTTTTGTATTTGGCTTAAACACTAGCGCTATTGAACAATTAACTAACGATGTGTGGGACGATAACAACCCCATTTTTGTAAAAGGCAACAAACAAATAGTGTTTGAAAGTAATCGCCAAAACGATACCATTAAAGCAAAAGACGATGCCCAATACTTTTATAAATTTAATCGTAATATGGATTTGTTTATGGCACAATATCCTTTTACAAGCAAAGTTTTAGTGCGAGTTATAAACACTACCGATGCTAACGAAACACAACCCCAGACTTATACAAATAATTATATAAGTTACTTA
>JAYTRS010000196.1:0-1731 GCA_043746065.1 Bacteroidota bacterium
TTGCAAGGTTTTTGTAACAATTTTTCGGTTTCAATGATGAATTTTTCATATAGCGGAATAGCTATATTGGGTTTAGCGGCTTTTGTAAACGAAGGCCGATTGCCTTTTTTAGTATCGGCAAATAAAGTAAACTGACTTACAATTAAAACACTGCCATTAACTTGTTTTACATCTAAATTCATTTTTTCATCTTCATCCGAAAAAATTCGCAAGGC
Source organism: Bacteroidota bacterium (assembly GCA_043746065.1). Lineage (GTDB taxonomy): Bacteria > Bacteroidota > Bacteroidia > B-17B0 > Aurantibacillaceae > Aurantibacillus. The sequence continues at coordinate 216 of JAYTRS010000196.1, forward strand.
CATTAATTTTTGAGTAAGATATAAAACATCCGTTTCCGTATCTTCTTCTTCAATCCCCAAAAGCACTAACAAGCCTTTATCAATAGCCGAAACTAGTTCGTTATTAATTTTAACACTGGCATTTAAAACGCGTTGAATAACTAATCGCATAATTTTATATCTTTATATCAAAATTAATTAAAAATGAAGAATATTATAATAGCAAGTGTACTTTTAATTGCATTTATTTCGTGTAAAAAGAAAACTACAGCAACTGAAGAGCCTGCCCCATCAACTACAGGCACAACTAATACCTGCCCTACTTGTAATTTTCCAGATACGGTTTATACAAGCACAGCAACAGGGCCAAAACTTATTTTTAAATTTAAGTTTGATAGCACCCAAGCTCGCTTAAATAGTTTTGGGCAACCCACTGTTGTAGCAGCGGGCAATGCAGCGCAATCGCCTCGTTTTAATGGCATGAGTGCACATTATGTGGAGTTAGCAAAAAGCGATTCAACCCAAGTTGGTGCTGGTACAGTATTATATCGTGCCGAAGAAACAAATTGTGGTGGTAGCAATGCCATTGTATTTTGCAAATCAATAGTAAGTAAAGAGGGTGATGTATTTTTATCTATTCCTTTAAACCAAATTGCGGCGGGCAGTTATAAATGGATTCGTATTTCGTTAGCCTATCAAAATTATGACATTAAAATTAAAACTACTTCGGCTGGTGTAATTGATGGTACAATTGCATCGTTTGTTGGTTTTAATACTTATGTAACTAAATATAAAATGAAAAGTGCAGTTATGACTCCCACAGCTGGTGGCGGTGCCGGCAATCATTTACAAGGCTATTGGGGTGTGTATGGCAAAGTATTTAGTACCGATTTTTTTGCCGATGGACAATCTGCCGGTACTACGGTGGTTAACCCCAATCCTTTATCGCCAATACCTGCGGGTAGTTGTTTAGTTACTGGTAAATTTTATAATACCCTTGCTGCTGCCAATCAGCCATTAGTAATTACAGGTAGCGAAACTCAAGATATAATTATTACTGTATCGTTAAGTACTAACAAAAGTTTTGAGTGGAAAGAAGTTGGCGTATCCGACGGTTTATTTGACCCAAGCGCAAACGAAACCGTGGTAGATATGGGTTTAAGAGGCGTAATTGCTAAGTTTTAGTAATTTGTATTTTACATGTTCTTTATAATTAAATAATGAAAAATTACGTAGAAGAAAAAGTAATTAATAAAACAGATTTTACAAAAACTAATTTAGCAAAAGGCGATTACGAACACTGCACCTTTACAAATTGTAATTTTTTAAGTGGTGATATTTCTGCCATAAAATTTTTTGACTGCACATTTATTGCCTGTGATTTAAGTTTGCTAGTGCTTACCAAAACAGCCTTTAGCAATTGTTTAATAAAAGATTGCAAATTATTAGGTGTACAATTTAATACTTGTAACGATTTTTTATTTTCGATACAATTTGAAAATTGCACCTTAAAACTATCTTCTTTTTACAAACTAAA
>JAYTRS010000197.1:0-5644 GCA_043746065.1 Bacteroidota bacterium
AAAATATTGCGAAACATTTTAAAATCGTTGGTACAATATACCGCTGGTCGTAAAATTGATGATATAAATTCCGGTTTAAGAATTTTTTCAAAAGCTACTATTACAAAATATTTTGATACACTTTGTGATACCTTTAGTTTTACAACATCGGTGACACTTGCTTATATGATGACGGGAAAATATGTAAAATATATTCCCATTTCATACCACAAGCGAGTTGGCAAATCGCATGTAAAATTATTTAAAGATACCTTACGCACCTTACAATATATTATAGAGGCTATTTTATTTTACAATCCTATTAAATTATTTTTAATTTTTTGTTTTAGTACATTTTTTATATCACTTATAAGTTTAGCAGTTGGTTTTGTTTTTCAAATAAAAAGTGCTTTTTATATGAGTGTGGGCTCTTTATTAGTTACCTTTATTTTATTTGGCTTAGGAATGGTTTCGGTTTTATTAAAACAAATACTTTTTAATTCTCGCTTTAATAAATAAAATGCGTTCATTTTTATCTTCTCAAAAAATATATTTAGTAATTTTATTAGTTACTATTATTTTAAGATTATTATCTGAAATTAATAACCCCATCCTAACTTCTGATTATAGCATTCAAATAGAGGCTGCAAAAAATTTTATAAAAACAGGTAGCTTTTCGCATACTTGGGTTAACGCAGCTGATTTAAGTACTATTAAATCAAGCCCTTTAACAACTTGGCCTGTGGGTATTTCTTTTTTTGCTGTATTTTTTAATTTTTTTACTTCTAATTTAATTTATTCTCAAATCTGCTTTCAATGCCTTGGTATTTTATTATTTATTTTTGGTAGTATTAAGCTTTTAAATTTTTTTAAAGTAGATTTAATATATATTAATTTATTTTTGCTTCTTTACGCCTTTAATAGTGCTCCATTTTATTATTTAGGCCCAACCGATTTATTTACCGCCTCCTTATTTTTGTGGTTAGTTTACTTAGCACTAAAACAATCTAATAATAGTGATTATAACGTTTGGCAAATAAGTTATATAATAATTTTAACTTTTATTGCCGCCACATTACGCTTTGCTTGTATTCCAAATATTGTAATTATTCCTACGTATTTTTTTGTGCTAGCACTATTAAACCGAAATAAAAAATTTTTTATAAAAGGCACAATTATTTTGGCAGGTTCGGGTTTATTAGTAATGTTGTTTTACATAATTTTTCCAATTGATGGGGGGCGTGTTAGTTTTATAGATACTCTAAAATCGGGCAATTTATACTATTCGCACTTAAAATGGTTCGACGCCTTTCCAATTAAATCGTTATTTTTTACAAGAGTAATTGAATTCCGTTTACCATATAATGCTCTCGTAATTTTTTTATACAGAGTCGGATTACTTCTTTTTTCTTTTTTATTTTTAGCATTTTTACTTTCAAGATTTATAAAAAAATTAAATATTTTTATTTTTATAAAAGAATTTAAACAAAAAAACATAAATCAAAATGCTTTAGTTGCACTTATGTTTATATGTACATTTGCTGTAATAGTTGGCTTTATAACACTTCAAACGCTAACATCTTCACCCGAAAATAATTCCTTTGGCCCTGCCTGGATGCCAAAAATATGGACTTTTGTTTATTGTACACGATATTTTATTTACATTATGTTTTTAATTATTATACTTTTTTTTATTGCTTATCACCAAAGTAAAAAAGAAAATAAATTAGTATTTAAATTATTTAACAGTTTATATGTATTATTTTTTTGTTGGGCATTTTTTTATTGGTTATTTATTAATTATCAATTTTATTCCCCAACTGGTAATGGAGCTGGTTCTGAGTGGATAAACGAAAAAACAAACATTACTATATTTAATAAAATTAACGCTCTCCAAAAAATCAAACCCAATGCCGCCATTGTATTTACAAGCTATAAAAATAAAATGGTAGAAGGATTAATTACTAATTATTCAGCGGCAACACCTACAGATGATTATGAGGCCATTATAAATAATAATTTTAAAAATACTTTACCCCTTACCTTAATGATTGAAATGCCTATTAATAAAACTAGTGCCGAACAAAAATTTTTAAACGAACATAAACATTTGGTGCTAAATTCATTTAAAAACGAACAACTTATAACCATAAATTTATAATGACTATTTTAATTACAGGTGTGGCAGGCTTTATAGGCAGTAATCTTGCTGAAAAATTATTACTTGACGGCCACCAAATAATTGGCATTGATAATTTTGACCCTTTTTATAACAAGCAAATTAAATTAAATAATTTAAGTTTATTTATTCATCACCCACAGTTTACTTTTATTGAAGGTGATATTTGCGACGCAGAATTGTACTCCAACACTAAATTATTATGTATACAATGCATTGTTCATTTAGCTGCAAAAGCGGGTGTGCGCCCCAGTATTGATGTACCCGAAAAATACTTTACAGCCAATGCAAATGGCACGATATTACTCTTAGAATTTGCTAAAAATAATAACATAAAAAAGTTTGTATTTGCGTCTTCAAGCAGCGTGTATGGCAAAAATCCAAACTCACCTTGGCAAGAAGATAGTACCGAACTTATGCCTATTAGCCCCTATGCAGCTTCAAAAATTGCTGCCGAAAATATTGGAAAAGTATACGCACATTTATATCCTATTAATTTTATTGCTTTACGATTTTTTACTGTTTATGGGCCTCGCCAACGACCAGATTTAGCAATTCATAAATTTTTTAAACAAATTTATAATCAAGAAATTATTGAATTATATGGCAAAGGAGATACCTACCGCGATTATACATTTATTGATGATATTTTAAAAGGATTAAACGCTGCCATTTTTAGTACCACCATTAATGATGGATTTAACACGTTTAATTTGGGTAATTGCTACCAAGTATCCTTAGCAAATTTAGTTCAACATATTGAAAAAATTACAGGCATAAAGGCTAAATTAAATTATTTAAACGAACAACCTGGTGATGTTAAAGCTACGTGTGCCGATATTAATAAATCAAAAAATATTTTAAACTACAACCCACAAACCTCAATTACTGATGGATTAATGGCTTTTAATGCCTGGTTTAAAAAAACTAACAACCTATAAGTAATGCAACTATTTTACAAACTATTATACAAAATTGCAGCGGTATTCTATCGCTTATTTAAATTATTTTATAATAAAGGCAAAGCAATTGAGCGAAAATTTTTACCCATTTCTGAAATTAATAAAGAGAAATGGATTGCCGATAATTGCGAAAAAATATTACGTTATAATTATAATTTAACCAGTAACTCAATAGTAGTTGATGTTGGTGGTTACGAAGGCGACTTTGTATCTGAAATTTATGCACGTTACCGATGTAAAATTTATGTTTTTGAACCCGTAAAAAAATATGTAACTATTTTAGAGCAGCGCTTTAAATTAAATACTGACGTCATAATAATAGATAAAGGGTTAGGCAATGCAAACCAAGAACTAATGATAAGTGTTATGGATGAAGCCTCATCCTATAAACGAAGCGCATCTATTCATAAAAAAGGTGTTGAAGAAAAAATACAGATTATTGATATTGAAAATTTTATTAAACAACAAGCTATTTTAAAAATAGATTTAATAAAAATAAATATTGAAGGTGCTGAATACGATTTATTAGATAGAATAATTGAATTAAATTTTTTAAGTAATTGCATTAACTTACAAATTCAGTTTCACGATTTTTATCCTGATTTTAATGTGCGTTATACAAAAATAAAAACTCAACTTTTAAAAACACACCAGCTTACCTATAGTTACCCTTTTGTTTGGGAAAACTGGGAACTTATAAAACATTAATGCGGATTTTAGCCTATACCGAAAATTACGCTGCCCAAACGGTAACGTTTATTATAAACGAATTGGCATCTGTTCAGCAGTCGCATCACCTTTTACTGAGCTACTCTGTTAGAAAAAATGCTGAACACAATAATTTAAACAATATGGTTGTAATACCATATAAATTTAATAGCATCTTCAATAAATTAAAATGGTGGTTAGAGCAATCGCAACTTTATTATTGGCTATTTAATTATTCGTTTAAAAAAAAACTTAATAAAACAATTTTAAATTTTAAACCAAATTTAATTCATTGCCATTTTGGTACCGATTTTTTAAAAGTAGTTGCAAATCTTAAAAAACAAAATTTAAATATCCCTATTTTAATTTCGTTTTATGGCTTTGATGTTACCGAACAAATAAAAAACAAAGCCGTTTTAAAACAATATTGTAATTATCTATCCTTACCAAATGTATTTTCAATTGCGGTTTCAAATTCGTTGGTAAATAACATTAATCATTTTATTAAACCATATAATAAAGCGCAATTATTACACAGTGGCATTGATACTAATTTTTATACGCGTAAAAATTATGATTTAAACCCTAACCATTTTGTGTTTTTACAAGTAGCACATTTTAACGAAAAAAAAGGTCATAAATATACTTTAGAAGCCTTTAAACTTTTTATAAATCAAAACAAAAAATACAATTATAAATTTATTATTGTGGGCTTTGGACCTCTTAAAAACGATATTATTACTCAAATAAACACACTACAATTAAACGAATACGTTACCGTTCAAGAGCCTGTAACACCTAGCCAAATGGTTGATTTATGTAGCAAAGTAAACTGTTTTGTACACCTGAGCATTACTGCAAAAAATGGCAATCAAGAGGGGTTGCCAAATGTTTTACTAGAAGCCATGGCACTTGAATTGCCCATTTTATCCACTAATCACGCAGGTATTCCCGAAATAGTGACACACAATGTAAACGGTATATTATGCGACGAAAAAAATATTAATCAATACGTTGAAGCATTTAATAATATTGTTAATTGGGGAATTTGTCCGCAAAACCGATTAAAAATTATAGAGTTATTTAGTTTAAAGGCTCACATGAAACAATTGAATGATTTATATAATAATATTGCTAACTCTTAAAACCTGGTTAATTTAATTTTCACATAAATTAGTTATCTTCTACAAGCCAACTCATTTATTGTATGTAACTTTGTACTATAAATAAAAATATTATGTATCCAGAACAAATAGTAAACCCAATGAAAGCTGAACTTACAAGTGCTGGCTTTACCGAATTATTAAATAGTACCGATGTTGATACTGCCATAAAAACCCAAGGAACTGTATTAGTAGTTGTAAACTCCGTTTGTGGTTGTGCCGCTGGTGCAGCACGCCCAGGTGTTAAAAAAAGTTTAGAAAACGCTAAAAAGCCAACCATGCTAACAACTGTGTTTGCAGGTTTTGATATTGAAGCGGTAAACCAAGCCCGTAAACACTTTGCCCCCTACCCGCCTACAAGCCCTGCAATTGCATTGTTTAAAAATGGCGAACTGGTGCATTTTGTTGAACGTCACAACATTGAAGGCAGAAACGCAGCCATGATTGCCGAACATTTAAAAATGGTGTACGATGAATTTTGTTAAAAAACATTAACAATTATAATTTAAAGGCGTTTTTAACGCCTTTTTTTGTGCAAATAAGGTTACTTTTGTTAAATAATTGAATTAATAAATAATAAAATACAAAACAAAATGAAAATTTTAAAAGTAGTAATTACAAGCTTAATATTAAGCATTAGTAGTTTAGCATTA
>JAYTRS010000198.1:0-1727 GCA_043746065.1 Bacteroidota bacterium
TCACAGGGCTTTGTGCATTTCGGACACCCTTGGGGTTAAACCCATCAGAACTTATTACCTATAGTAATGGTATTTACACCACACTTAATGGTAATATCAATTTCCCAAGTGCAGCGCCCTTTGTGGCACTATTATTAACCGCAAACACAGCTTTAATTGCTGCGGTAGCTGCCGCCAAGCCAGGCGATAAAACAAGTACCAGCGCTATGCACGATGCTGAAAATAATGTAAAACGCCACCTACGCGCATTAGGTGCTTTGGTTGATTTTGAAGCCGACGGCGACGAAACCAAAATTTTAAGTAGCGGATTTGACCTTAAAATCTATACACCGCCAACACCAAAAAGCTTTACAATTAAGTTAGGTAAACTAAGCGGCACTGTTGATATGGAAATAAATAGCTATGGTAGCGCCGCCTACAAATGGCTTACTAGCCCCGACCCTATTGACATTTGGACAGAAGTAGCCTTAACCACATTAAGCAAAGTAAACATTGGCGGTTTAAAGCCAGGCCTTGGTTTGTGGGGTAAAGTAGTGGTTAGCAAAGGCACTAAAGTTATTGCCACCAGCGACCCATATTATATTATGCCAGTATAAAATTAAAAATGTAAGATGGATGAGGGAAGATGGAGCATAGCCTTTTCCATTTTACATAATTAAAAAAAGCGTAATTCAGTAATGAGTTGCGCTTTTTTATTTGTTTACAATTATAATTTGTGTGGTATTACACTAAGGCTTTTTAAATTTAGTACTAAGTACTAAACAACAATAAGCAAGTGTACTCGAAATTAAAACAATAGCTAAAAAGTATAGTAATAAATGCATTGGCGCTAAAATAGTTTTGTAAATTTGAGTAGCCATATTGCCTATAATAAGCCATTGTATAACATATATGAGGGTTACATTTTTGCCCAGCCATTTTAAATAATTTACAATACTATTATTGGCAATTAAATTAGTTGTAAGATTTAAAAAATAAACATAAAACGCTAAAAATACAATTACCCATAAAAAAAATAGTAGACCATGGTGGTAATAGGCTTGTAAATTAGCAGAAACAGAAATAGCATATTTACCCGTAAATACTAAAAAGCAACTAAATAATAGTACAAAAAGTAATTTAGTTTTAGTGCGCATTAAGGCTGTAAGAATATATTTTTGTTGTAGTTGATAAAACACAAAACCTACCAAAGGGTATGCTAACCATGGTATTAATGGGAAGTAAGACCAACTGGTACTCCCATAAAGCAAAGCCGAACTGTATTTTAATATACTATTAGTAGGTATAGTATTTAAAAATAAATTACCTAAAGCTGCCAAAATAACACTACTAATTAAAGTAAGCCATACGTTTTTTTGTAATAGGCATTTAAACACCGCTATTATAATAATAGCCATACCTGCAAATTGTAAAATATCAATACCAAAAATGTAGGGTAATACATTATTAGTAAGTAAGCCTTTATACACTTTAATTATTAAATTAAAATTTAAGCCTATGTTTAACACCATGCCTAAACAAAAAATGCTTAGTCCTCTTTTAATTAATTCAGCCGTTGTTTTTTTTGTTGCTGCTAAAAAATAACCCATTAGTATTACATATAATGGGGCTACTGGAGGGCCACCAGTAAAAAGTAATATCTTGCCTAAAAAACTATTAAAAATTGTATCGGTAGCAAACAACTCAATAATATGCACTTGCATCATTAATAAAACAGCAATTCCTTT